>JANQQD010000114.1 GCA_028285185.1 Anaerolineae bacterium
CTCATAGAGCGCGCCGCTTTCGTCATAGAGATAGTTGGACCGCACGATCGTGGTGTTGCGCCCGGTATTGCCGCCGCCGATCCACCCCTTCTCCAGCACGGCGACGTTCCTGACGCCATGTTCTTTGGCCAAGTAATAGGCTGTGGCAAGTCCATGCCCGCCGCCGCCGACGATCACGACGTCGTAATGGTCCTTCGGCGGCGGGCTGCGCCACGCTTCGGTCCAGCGCTCGTGGCCGGTCAGCGCGTTCCTGGCGAGGGTGAAGATGGAGTATTTGGGCATTCGGGTACGGCCTGGGATCCTTGAAGCGGCGCATCCTGGCAAAGCGAAACCGGCACTGCAATCGGCAGCGCGACACTGGGTAGTGCCGTGACGTCGCAATCAGCATAGGAGGCCGCAGGATCTATGGGCGGGATACAGCGGAGTGGACCGTTCCCGATGCGCGAGGCTGGTGCCGATACTCGAACCGAGTCGGGCATCGCTACTCCGATGCATGGGACGATGCACTGGTGATGCCAGTCACTGCGCTCCTGGCATGATGGCGTCAGCATCGACTCGCGTCGAATGGGTGTTCGGCCGCTGAGCATTCAGAGAAGTCTGTGGGATGCGGTGGCAGGCGATCACTCAAGATGACGCGAAAGCATGAGACCTGCAAAATCGGCCTCAGCGAGACGGAGTTTTATATCGGGGCCACACACGACTTGGCCAGAACAGCAACCTCGCGCACCGGGACTCACCGCCATGATCAAGGATCAGAAGAGCCGAAGGGCACCCTGTCGCACCTCTTGGCGCCGCGCGCTGTCCGGCTTTTGCCTGTCGCTTTCAGTCAGCCTGCTTGCGCTGCCAACAAGCGCACAGCCCACAAGCTTCGAAACGCATCTCGGCCTCGATGATCTGTCCATACAGCGCGTTGTCTATCATCCGTCCGACAATGCCAGATTTCTGTTTGTTGGCGCGGACGGTCGGATCGGGCTGATCGACACCTCGGTCGCTGCGCAGCCCAGTCTTGTGCTGGAGGTCGACGCGGGCGCGGATGTTGCAGCTATCGCGCCGGCCGGCGACCTGATCGTGACCGGCAGTGAAGACGGAGACATCCAGCTCTGGACTATGGACGGGGATCGCATCGGCGAACCCTTTTCGGCGCATGACGGATCGATTACCGGCATTGCCTTCAACCCGAGCGGCAAGAGCTTTGCGACCAGCGGGGCCGACGGCCTCGTGCGGCTGTGGATGCAGACTGGCGAAGCGGCGATGCCGGCATTCGTCGGCCATGACGGATGGGTCTCGGACGTCGCCTTCTCACCCGACGGCAACCTGATCGCCTCCACGGGGTCGGATGGCACGGTGCGGCTTTGGCCGCTGGACGACACGCCGATGCTGCCTCCGCTGACGACCGACGCGCCGCGGGGTTCGGCCAGCTGGCTCAGCAGTGTTGCCTTCTCTCCCGGCGGCGACCGCGTGGTTGCCGCGGGGGAGGATGGCCGCCTTTGGCAGTGGTCCGTCGACGGCACGCTCGCCCACCGCGGCTACCAGCTTCACGACGACTGGGTTCGCGACGTCGCGTTTACGCCTGCGGGCGACCGTATCCTGACCGCGAGCGACGACGGTGCGGTGCGCGTCTGGACCACCGGCGGTCTGACCGCCGAGGCCCCGTTCGAAGGCGAAGACGGGCCGGTGCGCAGCATCGCCGTCAGCCCGCAAGGCGACCGCCTGGTCTCAGTCAGCGCGTATGGGAAGGTGCGGCTGTGGCCCCTGGACGGCACGTTCATCGAGCCGTTTCGCGGGCACGACGGAAGCGTCTACAGCGTGGCCGTCAGCCCCGATGGCGACCTGATCGCCTCAGGCGGCCGCGACGGCCGGGTGTTCCTGTGGACGACGGACGGCCAGCGGGCGACCAGCCGCAACGGCCAGCAAGGCGGGTCGGTCGGGGCGATCGCTTTCAATCCCGACGGTGACCTGATCGTCACCGGCGGCAGCGACGGCCTGGTGCGGCTGTGGCACCGCGACGGCACCTCCGCCGCGCAGCCATTTTCCGGGCATCAGGGTTCCGTGACAGCCGTCGCCTTCAGCCCGGATGGCGAGCGCATCGTCTCGGCCGGCGAAGACGGCATGGTCAGGATATGGACGCTTGACGGGTCGCCGGCCGCGGTCCCGGTCCGGGCCAGCGGCTCGATGATCGGCAGTGTTGCGTTCAACGCGTCGGGAGACCGAATTGTCACCGCCGGCCATGACCAGACGGTACGGCTTTGGCGGCGCGACGGGTCGCCTGTTGGGGCGCCTCTGAGCGGGCATGAAGCGTGGATCACGAGCGCCGTCTTCAGCCCCGACGGCAGCCATATCTATTCTGCCGACTTTAGAGGTGGCGTGCGGGTATGGACTGTCGATGGCGGCCAGTTGGTGCGGCAGTTCAGCGCCTCGTCCTCCCTCGTGCTGGGTGCCGTCGTCGTCTTCAGCCCCGCGGGCGATCGTCTGATCGTCGAGCATTCGGGCACTCTCAGGCTCTGGAACCTGGACGGAACGCCGGCCGGCGACCCCATGGACGCAGAGGCTAGCGACTTCGCCTTCGACCCGAACGGCCGGTTCGTCGTGGCTGCCGGCACGGAAGGCATCACGCTTCTGTCGATGGAAGAGCTTCAACGGCGGGACGTGACCGACCTTGAAGAAGAGCCGAGGGACGAGATCACCGCCGACGGCATGCCTGTCAGCATGCTGCTGCTCATGGGCAACGCCAGCATGGACTTCGGTGAGTTCGAAGAGGCGATCGAGTCATACGATGCGATCATTCGACATGATCCGACGCACCGCGTAGCACTCGGCAGCCGCGGCTTCGCCTATCTGCGCCTGGAACGGTACGAGCTGGCGGTCGCTGACCTGAACGCGGCCATCCGCCTGGCGCCGCCCACGCCCGAACTCCACCAGTTGCGGGGATTCGCCCTTTTCAGCCTCGACGACTTCGGGGCCGCGATCGATGATTTCGACGAGGTCCTGCGCCTGGTCCCAGGCGACGAGTATGCCGAGCAGACCCGCGCCCTTGCCTACAATCGGCGCGCCTGGCGTCTGTATCTCGCCGGCCGGGTGGACGAGGCGCTGACGGATGTCGAAGCGGCGCTGGCGGCCAAGCCCGAACAGCCCGAATTCATCGACACGCTGGCCCATGTCTTCATCGCCCTGGGGCGCGCGGAGGAGGCGTTGGCGGAGTTCGAGCGTGTGATGCAGATCGGCGGGGCGGAATGGGTGCAACTCTACCAGGAAGCGCTGGCCACCCACGGTTACGAGCCTGGCCCGGCAGACGGAGTGCTTGGCCAGAACACCCGACTGGCCCTGATCGCCTGCATTCAGGATGGATGCCGCCTGCTGGTGGAGTAAGCGGAGGCCTAAGGTCTGTCGACATTCAGAATGTCCCTCCCCCATCAAGGGGGAGGGCTTAAACTTCGTTGGGGCTACGAATGTCGACGGACCCCTACCCCGACTGGCGGCGCATTGCCGGGTCCAGGCACTACGACAGCCCCTCGATCAGCCCCTCGCCGTCGATGAAAATGTGTTCCGCCGCCGGCGACCGCGGAAGGCCTGGCATGGTCATGATCTCGCCGCAGATAACGACGACGAACTCCGCCCCGGCGTTCAGGCGGATCTCGCGGACAGGCACGACGTGGTTGATCGGCGCGCCCTTCAGATCGGGGTCGGTGGAGAAGCTGTACTGGGTCTTGGCGATGCAGACGGGCAGATGGCCGTAGCCGTCCTTTTCCAGCTGCTCGAACTGGCCCCGGATCTTCTTGTCGGCGATGATGTCGTCGGCCCCGTAGATGACGCGTGCGACGGCCCGCACCTTCTTCCAGAGCGGCATCTCGTCTTCATAGAGCGGCCGGAACTGAGCAGCACCGCTGTCAGCCAGCCGCACCACGCGATCCGCCATGGCTTCGATGCCAACGCCGCCGTCGGCCCAGTGGGTGCAGACATAGGCATCGACGCCGTAGCTGGCGCAGAATTCCCGCACGGTCTCAAGCTCTTCCTCTGTGTCTGAGGTGAACCGGTTGATGCCCACCACCGCAGGTACACCGAAATGGGCAACATTGCGCAGGTGGCGGCCGAGATTTTCCATGCCCTTCTTCAGCGCCTCGACGTTCGGTTTACCCAGGTCGCCGCGGGCCACGCCGCCATGGAACTTCAGCGCACGCACGGTGGCCACCACCACCGCCGCATCCGGTCGCAGTCCGGACTTGCGGCATTTGATGTCGAAGAACTTCTCCGCGCCGAGATCCGCGCCGAAGCCGGCCTCCGTAACCACATAATCCGCAAGCTTCATCGCCGCGCGCGTTGCGATCACGGAGTTGCAGCCATGGGCGATGTTCCCGAAGGGCCCGCCGTGGACAAAGGCAGGCGTGCCCTCAAGCGTCTGCACCAGATTGGGCATCAGCGCGTCGCGTAACAGCACCGTCATGGCGCCTTCGGCTTTCAGGTCACGCGCCCGCACCGGGTTGCGGCTGCGGTCGTAGGCGACGACGATTTCGCCCAGCCGTTCCGTCAGGTCGGAGAGGTTGCGTGCCAAGCAGAAGATCGCCATCACCTCTGACGCGACCGTAATGTCGAACCCGTCTTCCCGCGGGAAGCCGTTGGCCACACCGCCCAGGCTGGTGACGATCGACCGGAGCGCGCGGTCGTTCATGTCGACCACACGGCGCCAGACCACCCGCCGCTCGTCGATATCCTTGGCGTTGCCCCAATAGATGTGGTTGTCCAGCATTGCCGCCAGCAGGTTGTGGGCGCTGCCGATGGCATGGAAATCGCCGGTGAAATGCAGGTTGATGCTCTCCATCGGCACGACCTGGGCATAGCCGCCGCCGGCCGCGCCGCCCTTCATGCCGAAGCATGGCCCCAGCGAGGGTTCGCGCAGGCAGATGGCCGCGTTGTGTCCCAGGCGGCGCAGCCCGTCGCCCAGCCCTACAGTTGTCGTCGTCTTGCCTTCGCCGGCCGGTGTCGGCGAGATCGCGGTGACCAGGATCAGCTTGCCGTCCGGCCTTTCGGCCAGGCTGTCCAGATGCTCCAGCGAGACCTTGGCAATATGCCGGCCATAGGGCATCAGCGTGTCGGGCGCCAGACCGAGGCGGGCCGCCACCTTTTCGATAGGGTCCAGCGTCGCCGCCCTTGCGATGGCTATGTCCGGCTGCATCTACCCGCTCCCGTTCCGTTATCCTGCTTCGGCCTTTCGGCCGAAGGCGCTCTTTTGGCATGGCCGCGCCGCGCCTTGCGGTGCGATCGGCGACCGATACTGTGCCGCAGGCGACACCGGCTAGCGTCGACTTCGCCAGCGAAGCAGCGCCGCGCGCCTTATGCGCTGCCATTTGCCGCCGCGACAGCCCATGCTCTTTGTCCCGATTGCGACCTGTGGTAACACGATCGCAGCATGAATTCCCGGAACTCGTAACCTCGATGACCATCGGCGTCAGCACGCGCCAGACTGAGCGGATCGGTTTCGTCCTCATCCCCAGCTTTTCGATGATCGCCTTTTCCTCGGCGATCGAGCCGTTGCGCCTGGCGAACCGCTGCTCGGGCCGCAACCTCTATTCCTGGCGCCTGATTTCCGAAGACGGCGCGCCGGCCTTTGCCAGCAACGCCGTGGCCGTCAACGTGGACGAGTCCGTCACGCAGTTGCGTAAGATGCATGACGGGCTCAGGGCCTTCGACGTGGTCTTCGTCTGCAGCGGCATCGGGGTTGAGCGGTATCACAACGGCGAAATTCTGGCCTGGCTGCGGCGGATCGAGCGGCAGGGCACCATCATCGGCTCGTTGTGCACGGGCGCCTACGTCCTGGCGCAGGCCGGCCTGTTGCAGGGTCACCGCTGCGCCATCCATTGGGAGAGCCTGCCGGCCTTCTCCGAGCGGTTTCCGGATATCGAGGTGTCTGCGGACCTCTATGAAGTCGACGGCCGGCGGCCCACCTGTTCCGGCGGGACCGCATCGCTGGACATGATGCTGAACCTGATCTCGCTGCAGCACGGCGCCAAGCTGGCGACGGACGTGTCGGAGATGTGCCTGATCGACCGCATGCGCGAGCCCAACGATCGCCAGCGCCTGCCCTTGCGCACGAGGCTGGGCATTCACAGCCCGAAGCTGATCGCCTCCGTCGAGATCATGGAGGCGACGCTGGGCGAACCGATCCCACAGGCTGCGATCGCCCGGCGTGTGGGGCTCTCGCGCCGACAGCTTGAACGGCTGTTTGCGCGGCATCTCGGGCGGTCGCCCGCCCAGTATTATCTGGAGCTTCGCCTGGAGCGGTCGCGCAACCTGCTCTATCAGACCGAAATGCCCATCGTCGATCTGGCGATGGCCTGCGGCTTTGCCTCGCCGTCGCATTTTTCCAAATGCTACCGCCAGATGTACGGCAAGTCGCCCCGCCAAGAGCGCAGCGCAGCGGTCTGACCACCGCGACGGTTTTCTTGGCGGGCAAGTTTCTTTAGAATTGGACTATTTACGGCCGGCTTTTCGGATGACGTGAACGGTCGCAGCGCCGCATTTGCGCGCATGCTGACCGGAGGGTCGAGGTCAATGACCGACGACAACAACGCCAATGTTTTCGACCTATACTGGCGGGGCCTGCGCGACGCGTGGAGCGACCTTGCCCAGCGCGCAACCTTCTCGCGCGGGCGCCGTCCGCGTGCCGACCTGCCGGACAGCGATGCGGATCGGGTGGCCGCACGCATGGCGGCGTGTCTTGAGGAACGCGGCGGCGAGGTTTCAGCCCGCGCGCGGGCGGCGGATCTGGGCCGCGTCTACATGGACCTGAACGCGGAAGGCCGAAGGAACTTCCTGCGCTTGCTGGCAAACCGGT
>JANQQD010000115.1 GCA_028285185.1 Anaerolineae bacterium
CCGCCGCGTCGACGCGGCGGCACTAAGCGCCGCCTGCGGCGCTTCCCGAAGGCGCGTCGACGCCCCTTCCGCCCCAGTTGACGGGTCCTCGTCGGGGCAACCGCAGTTCTCGCTTCGCAACATGAAGAGCCATAACGCCGCCACCGTTACTCCCCCGGGCGGGCGAGGCTGAAGACCTCGCGGATCACCGAATAGTCCCGATAGCCGAGCCGGGTCAGTGGGTTGAACCGGGTGATGTCGAAATGGCCGTCGACCAGGCAATCGTCGCGCAGATGGACGCCGGTGACCTCGCCGAAGACCGCGAAATTGGCCTCGCCGGAGAGCTGCACGATCTGCGTCATCCGGCACTCAAGCGTTGCCGGCGCGCAGGCCACCCGCGGACAGTCGATGGTCTCGCAAGCGGCCTTTTCGACACCGGCGAGGGCGAACTCGTCGGTCTCCCGCTCCCAGGGCCCGGAGGTCTGGTTCATCACGTCGCGCATCGCATATTCGACGATGTTCACCGCGAAGACCCCGGTCTCGCGGATGTTCCCCACACTGTCCTTGGTCCCGTCGCGGTCCGGCTTGGCGGAGGTCGAGGCGAACATCACCTGGGGCGGCACATAAGCGACCGCATTGAAGAACGAGTAGGGCGCGAGGTTGTCGCGCCCGTCCGCGCCCCGCGTCGCGATCCAGCCGATGGGGCGCGGCGTGACCACGGCGTTGAACGGGTTATGCGGCAGGCCATGGCCGTCCTCGGGGCGGTAGAACATCCGGGTCGCTCCTCGTTGTTTGCGGCAGGCGTAACCGCATGCTACCCGCGCGGCCAGCCGCAAAAGAGGGCGGGCATGGACGGGATCGGGGTCGAGGCGCCGGAAGATTGGTGGGAGGTCGAGGCGCTTTACGACCTCTGTTTCGCCCCGGGGCGCGAGGCGCTGTCGTCCTACCGGCTGCGGGAAGGCGTGAAACCCGTTGCAGCGCTCTGTTTCGTGGCCCGGGACCATGAGGTCGTTGGCGGGGCGGTGCGTAACTGGCCGGTGCGGGTCGGCGGCGCGGCTGCCCTGCTTCTCGGCCCCATCGCCGTCCACCCGACGCGGCAGGGGGAGGGGCTTGGCGCCTTCCTGATCCGCAAGGTGCTGGAAGAGGCGCCCGCGCTGGGTTGGGACCGGGTCATGCTGGTGGGCGATGCGCCTTACTACGGGCGGTTCGGATTTCAGCGGCTCGATGGGGTGGGGATGCCGCCGCCGACGAACCCCGAGCGGGTGCTCGGTTGGGGGGCGTGGACCGGCATTCGGGGCCAGGTGACGCGCGCAGACGATTGAACCGGCGCTGTTCCGGGCCCATCTTGAGGGTATGGAACAGACCGATCCGCCGATGAAACTCGTCAATCCCGATCCGCCGCCGGTGCCGCTGAGCGATACCGCGCGGGCGGAGATCGCCGCCATCGTCGCGCGCCAGGCCAAGGCGCAGAGCGTGCTGATGCAGATCGTCACCTTTGCCGGCGGGCAGGTCGAGGACGTGATGAAGGTGCTCCCGAAGGGCACCCGCGCCCAGGTCGAAACCGGCGTGCGCAATGCGCTCCAGCGCAGCTATGACCTCGCCAGCCGGAGCCGGAGTGATCTCGTCTCCGGAGACCGGGCGCACCGGGTTCTGGCCACGATTTCAGGGGCTTTGGGCGGGCTCGGCGGCTTGCCGACGGCGCTCGCGGAACTCCCCTTGGCGACGACCGTCATCTTCCGCGCGGTCCAGGGCGTGGCCGAGAGCCATGGCGAGGACCCGCATTCCCCCGAAACCCGCATCGAATGCCTGCGCGTCTTCGGGTCCGGCGGTCCGGGGGAGGCCGATGACGGGGTTGATACCAGTTTCATAGGCGCGCGCCTGTCGCTTTCGGGCCCCGCCGTCCACCGCCTGATCGCCACCATCGCGCCGCGCTTCGCCACGATGCTGGGCCAGAAACTCGCGGCCAAGGCAATCCCGGTAATCGGCGCCGCGGCGGGGGCGGGCACGAACTACGCCTTCACCGATTACTATGTCGAGATGGCCCACGTGCATTTTGGTCTGCGCGCCCTTGCGCGGGACCACGGCGAAGAGGCCGTGCTCGAAGAGTTCCACCGCCAGCTCGCCTCGCGGTCGATCCCGGCAAAGCGCGCCTGACCCGTCGGCAGGATTTACAATAGAAATCAACAGGTTTCCGTTGTGTCGCGGGCACTGAAACCCGTTTCAACTCTCCCAGTCCCGCTGCCTGAGCCACTCCATGACCGCCGGCCGCACGGACATCTCGCCCCGCTCCCGCGCCCCGTCGATCACCGCCTTGACCTCGTCGAGATTGGACCGCCGCAGGATATGCTTCACCGGCCCGATCGAGGCCGGCCGCATGGAGAGCATCCGGAGCCCCATCGCCGCCAGACAGAGCGCCTCCACCGGCCGCCCGGCATCCTCGCCGCAGAAACTGAGCGCGGTGTCATGGGCCCGGCAGCGCCGGATCACCATCTCGATATAGCTCAGGAAGCTCACATTGAGCGTGTCGTAGCGCCGCCGGACCCGTTCGTTCTCGCGATCCGCGGCGAAGAAGAACTGCTTGAGATCGTTGCCCCCGATGGACAGAAAATCGACCTCCTGAAAGAAGATGTCGGGCGAAAAGCCGAGGCTCGGCGTCTCCAGCATCGCGCCCACCTCGTAGCGCTCGGGCAAGGGATGACCGAGGATACGCTCCCGTTCGAGGGCCTTGTCGAACTCGGCCCGGGCGGTGCGGAACTCTTCAAGCTGGGCGACGAAGGGGAACATCACGGTCAGCGGCCGACCATTGGCGGCGCGGATCAGCGCCTGGAGCTGCATCCTGAGCACCCCCGGCTTGTCGATCCCGACACGAAGCGCGCGCCAGCCCATGGCCGGGTTCGGCTCGTCATTGGCCTTCATGTAGCTCAGCACCTTGTCGGAGCCGATATCGAGGGTACGGAAGGCCACCCGCCTGCCCCCTGCCGCCTCCAGCACCCGGGCATAGAGCGCTGAGAGTTCAGCCCTTTTCGGCATCTGATTGCGGATCAGGAATTGCAGCTCGGTGCGGAACAGACCCACGCCCTCGGCCCCGGAGGAGGGCAGCGAGGGCAGGTCCGCCATCAGCCCGGCATTCATATGGAGCGCGACGACGGAGCCGCAGAGCGCCCGCGCCGGCTCGTCGCGGATCGAGGCGTAGCGGGCCTGGGCCCGGGCCTGCATCGCCATCTTGTCGCGGAACGCGGTGGTCACCGTCTCGTCCGGGCGCAGATGAACGATGCCCTGGTCACCATCGACGACGATCCGGTCGCCGTTCAGCGCATCGGTCGTGATGTTGCCGGCATGAACCACGAGCGGGATCGCCCAGGCCCGGGCGACGATGGCCGCATGGCTGCCAACCGAGCCCTCCTCGAGCACGATCCCCTTGAGCCGCTTGCCGTAGTCCAGAAGCTCCCCGGGCCCGATATTGCGGGCCACCAGCACCGGATTGTCGGGCATCTCCGCACCGGTCTCGCCGCCTTGCCCGGTGAGGATGCGCAGGAGCCGGTTCGACAGGTCGTCGAGATCGTGGAGCCGGTCGCGCAGATAAGGGTCGGCGGCCTCACTCATCCGGGCGCGGGCCAGGGATTGCTCCTTCTCCACCGCGGCCTCGGCGGAAAGGCCGTTCTGGATATCGGCCTCCATCCGCCGCATCCAGCTCCGCGAATTGGCGAACATCCGGTAGGCTTCGAGCACCTCAAGCCCCTCGCCGCCGCGGTTCGGCGTGGCGTTCAGCATGTCGTCGACGGAGACGCGCAGGCGGTCCACGGCGTCGCGCAGCCGGGTCAGCTCCGCCTCCGGATCGTCGGTGATCAGATTGGTCACCACGACACGCGGTTCGTGCAGGTAGACCTGGCCCTCCACCACCCCTTCCTGCCCCACGGTGCCATGCATCAGCACCGGCTGCTTGTGGCGGGCCGACAGCGCCGCGCCATCGCCGACGAAGGCGCCAAGCTCGGTCATCTCGGCGATCACCATGGCCACGACTTCGAGCGCATAGACCTCGTCGGCGGAATAGGTCCGCGCGTCGCGGGACTGCACGACAAGGACCCCCATCACCTCGCCCAGGCGCTGCACGGGCACGCCGCAGAAGCTCGAGAACCGCTCCTCCCCGGTCTCGGGCATGTAGCGGAAACCCCGGGCGGAAGGGGCGTCGGGCGTGTTGATCGCCTGGCGTTTGCGGGCCACGCGTCCGACGAGACCCTCGCCGAGCCGCATCCGCGTCTGGTGCACCGCCTCCGCCGCGAGCCCCTCGGTGGCGCAGAGCTCCAGGGTCTCGGCATCGCGGAACAGGTAGATCGAACAGACCTCCGCCCCCATCGACGAGGCGATGAGCTGCACGATCTTGTCGAGCCGCGCCTGCCCGGCGGCATCCTCGGCCATCGTGTCGCGCAGACGGCCCAGGAGCTTGCGGCTCTCGGTCTCGAAGCTCTGCGCCATGACCCCCTCGTTCGTTCCGAAGACTGGTTAGATCACAACCCGGGCGGGAACGAAAACGATTTGCGCTGCGGTGGGGCGCCGGAGGCCGGCCGTTCCGCCGCCCTGCGGTGGGTTGGCCGGCCCTGCCTTACCCCGCCTTTTCGAGCTCGAACGCATCGTGGAGCGCCTGCACGGCCAGCTCCATATACTTGCGGTCGATCAGGACGGAGACCTTGATTTCCGAGGTCGTGATGACCTTGATGTTGACCCCTTCGTCGCGAAGCGTGGCGAACATCTTCGCCGCCACCCCGGCATGGCTGCGCATCCCAATGCCCACGATGGAGACCTTGGCGACCGCGTCGTCGACCACCAGATCATGGAAGTTGATCTCGCCCGCCTCCTTCGCGGCCTGCATGGCCTGTTCCGCCCTGAGCGTCTGATCCGTGGGGCAGGAGAAGGTCATGTCGGTGCGCCCCTCCTCGGAGATGTTCTGCACGATCATGTCCACATTCACCCCGGCCTCGGCCAGGGGGCCGAAGATCGCCGCCGCGATCCCGGGCCGGTCGGCGACCGAAATCAGCGTCATCTTGGCCTCGTCCCGGCTATGGGCCACGCCGGCGACCACGTTCATTTCCATGATATCCTCCTCCGCGCAGACCAGCGTGCCCGCATTGTCCGATTGCTCGCCGAAGCTTGACAGGACCCGCAGCCGCACGCCGTAGCGCATCGCCAGTTCCACCGAGCGGGTCTGGAGCACCTTCGCGCCGAGTGAGGCCAGTTCCAGCATTTCCTCATAGGCGATCTTGTCGAGCTTGCGCGCTTTCGAGGCGATCCGGGGATCGGTCGTGTAGACCCCATCGACATCCGTGTAGATGTCGCAGCGCTCGGCCCCGAAGGCGGCGGCGAAGGCCACGGCGGTGGTGTCCGACCCGCCCCGACCCAGGGTCGTCACCCGGCCCTCCGGGCTGATCCCTTGAAATCCCGCCACCACGGCGACCCGCATCCCCTCGCCGAATTTCTGGGTGATGTTCTCGGTCCCGATCTCCTCGATCCGGGCTCCGGCATGGGCGGAATTTGTGTGAAGCGGCACCTGCCAGCCCTGCCAGCTCCGCGCCGGCACGTCCATTTCCTGCAAGGTGAGCGCCATCAGCCCCGCGGTGACGTTCTCGCCTGAACTCACCACCGCGTCGTATTCGCGGGCATCGAAGAGCGGCGAGGTCTCCTGCACCCAGCCGACAAGCTCGTTCGTCTTGCCTGCCATGGCGGAGACAATGACGATCACATTGTAGCCGTTCGCCACCTCGACCCCGACGCGCTTCGCCGCCCGGCGAATGCGGTCGAGCGAGGCGACGCTGGTGCCGCCGAATTTCATCACCAGAACCGGCATTGTGGTCCCTTGTCCCGTTCGCCGGGGCTTTTAGGGGGCGGCGCGGTGCCGCGCAATGCGGCGTTGCGGCCGCGTCAGGTGGGCCGCTTGCCGAAGAGCACCTCTTGGGCCTTGCGGTCGGTCTGGATTCTGTTGCGCTTCTCGGACGCCACGGCGCGGCCCTTCTGGACCGCCGGGCGGCTGCCCACAGCCTCCAGCCAGCGGGCCATATGCGGCTTGTCCTCGATTGTCTGCTGCTGGCCTTCCCAGAGCGAGGCCCAGGGCCAGATCGCCATATCCGCAATGGAGTAAAAATCGCCCGCGACGTACTCGTTTTCCGCCAGCTGCCGGTCGAGGACGCCGTAGAGCCGCCCGGTCTCGTTGCGGTAGCGGTCCTTGGCGTAGGGCAGGTCCTGGGGCGGCTCCATCGAGGGCGCGTATTTCAGGAAGTGATGGGCCTGCCCGGCCATGGGCCCGACGCCGCCCATCTGCCACATCAGCCACTGGTCGATCGCGATCCGGTCCCGCTCCGTGGGGCCGCCGAACTGGCCGGTCTTGCGGGCGAGGTATTGCAGGATCGCGCCGGATTCGAAGATCGAGATCGGCGCGCCGTCCGGCCCGTCCGGGTCCACAATCGCCGGCATCCGGTTGTTCGGCGCGATCTTCAGGAAGTCTGGTTTGAACTGATCTCCGGCCCCGATATCCACCAGATGGAGATTGTAGGGCAGCCCCATCTCCTCCAGTGCGATGGTGATCTTCCAGCCGTTCGGCGTGGGCCAGTAGTGGAGGTCGATGGGCATGGGGCCGCTCCTGTCCGGGTTGCCCCGTCAGGATGGCGTTTGCGGGCGAAAGGGCAAGGGGGGCAGCGGCAGGCGCCGCCGGGGCCGGGCCGGGCGCGTGACCGTGGCGCGCAGAAGCGGCAGCGGCGTCGCGGCGGGGCGGTGCAGGAGCGCGCGGTAGAGGCTCCAGATGCCCGGGCGCAGATAGCCCGACCAGTGGCAGACCGGCACTTTCGGCGGCCGGATCCGGTAGCCGAGACGGTGGAGGGCGGCGAGGCTCTCGGCCCGGTCGAGCGGCAGGTCGAGCCAGTTCGGCAGGTCCGGCCCGCCGCGCCCGAGCGTCGGCCCGCGATGGGGCAGGGCGGCGCGCAGGAGCAGGTCGAAGAGCGCGTTCTCCCGGCCGGTCACGTTGACGACCTCGGTGCCGGGCCGGTCCGCGATGATCTGCGCCGCCTCTGCCCGGAATGCCGCCGCCGAGATCAGCAGAAGCCGGTCGACGGTCCCGGGACTCAGCGCCGGCAGGGCGTGCAGCGCGACATGGGCGCCGAGGGAATGGCCGACAACGTGGAGCGGGCGATCCGGGGTCTTCGCCTTGACCACGGTCAGGAGCCGGGTCAGGGATCGCGCCGCACCGAAGGATGCCGCCCAAGCCTCCCAAATTGTTCCGCTTGCGGGCCAGCCGAACGCCACGCCCAGGCCGCGCTCGCCCGCCAGGCCCAGATGGCGCGGCCAGGACACGGCCTTCCAGCACTCCCTGGTGGGTTCCAGGGCCAGGATATGGCGATGGGGGTCGCGGCGCGGATCGGCCGGGTTGAACTTGAACCCGTGCAGCATGACCACCACCGGCGCCCCCGGGGCGAGTCCGGCGAGGGTCGCGTCAAGCGCGCCCTCGTCGATCGGATCGTCCGCGTTGACCGGTAGGAGTGCCATCGCCGCCCCACTACATCTTGTGGCGACGCCTAGGGCGCCGATGCAACAGGCCCGTGAAGCGGCCATGACAGGACCATGACGCGGCGGCCCCGTGGCTTGACGGCAACGGGATCGGGTTCTAAGGCGGCATCCGTGGCGATTTGTCAGCCGGATTGCGGGCCACGTTAAAGAAACCGCTAAAGAGGTCAGGGCCACGCCCCGATACCTTGTCCGGTGTCGGGGCTTTTTTGATTGGGGGCCGCCATGACGAACTGGGACAAGCGCACCAAGGCGGTCCATGCCGGCATCCGCCGCTCCGCCTATGGCGAGGTGAGCGAAGCGATTTTCCTGACCCAGGGTTTCGTCTACGACAGCGCCGAGGCCGCCGAGGCCCGGTTCATCGAGGCCGGCGAGGACGAGTTCATCTATGCCCGCTACGGCAACCCCACGGTGCGGATGTTCGAGGAGCGGATCGCGGCGCTCGAAGGGGCCGAGGACGCCTTCGCCACGGCGAGCGGCATGGCGGCGGTCAATGGCGCGCTGATGTCGCTCCTGAAGGCCGGGGATCATGTGGTGTCCTCCCGCGCGCTCTTTGGCTCCTGCCTCTACATCCTCGAAGACCTCTGCCCGCGTTTCGGCATCGAGGTCAGTTTCGTGGACGGCACCGATCTGGCCGCCTGGGAGGCCGCGATCCGGCCCGATACGGCGGCGGTGTTCTTTGAGAGCGTCTCCAATCCGACGCTACAGGTGATTGATATCGAAGCCGTTTCGGCGCTCGCCCATGCGGTCAGCGCGGTCGTGATTTGCGACAATGTCTTCGCCACGCCCGCCTTTTCACGGGCCATCGAACAGGGCGCGGATGTCGTGATCTATTCCGCGACGAAGCATATCGACGGGCAGGGCCGGGCGCTGGGCGGGGTGATCCTCGGGACCCGGGAGGCGATCCGCAAGACCGTCGAGCCCTACATGAAGCATACCGGCGGCTCGATGTCGCCGTTCACCGCCTGGATGCTGCTGAAGGGGCTGGAGACGATGGAGCTCCGGGTTCGCGCCCAGGCGGATACCGCGCTGGCCCTCGCCCGGGCCCTCGAGGCGGACGGGGTGCGGGTCATCTATCCCGGCCTCGCGAGCCATCCGCAACAGGCCCTCGCCATGGCCCAGACCGGCAGCGGCGGGACCGTGCTGTCGATTGACACGGGCTCTCGCGGTGCGGCGTTCCGGTTCCTCAACGCCTTGAAAATCTTCACGATTTCCAACAATCTCGGCGATGCGAAATCGATCGCGACGCATCCGGCGACCACCACCCATCAGCGGCTGCCCGATGACCAGAAGGCGGTGCTGGGGATCACACCGGGCCTGGTGCGGCTGAGCATCGGTCTGGAGGCGTCGGACGATCTCCTCGGCGATCTGCGCCAGGCCCTCGCGGCGCGCTGAGCCACGCTCCGGGGCGCGCCAGCGGCGATCAGGCCGCGAAGGCTTCTGCCAGTTGATCGAGAACCAGCGCGCCGTAGGCGCCGTTGGCGTGGATCAGGTCGTCCTTCGGCTGCTGCTGCCGGCCCGTGACCGAGAGGCGGATCGCCCCTTTCACATAAGGATCCGACGTGAAGACGTCGGCCGCGCGCGTCTCTGGCGGCTGCGGCAGGAACCGCGCGCCGTGCCGGCGCAGAACCCGCATCGCCGTCTGATCGAAGAGGCTTGAAAGCGCCTCGGCATCGCCGTTCCGGACCGTGTCGGCGAGCCGCCCGAGCCCCTTTCGGCCGGCATCGATCGCCGCCACCGCACTGCGGGGCTGGCTGGTGACAAGGATCGGCCGGTCGGTGCCGGTCCGGAGCCGGTCGACCAGGCGGATGGCGAGAGAGTCGGCGAGGCGGATCTCCGCTATGGCGCAAGCCGCCGGGTTCGAGATCAGCGTCACCGGTTCGGTGGCCAGGTCTGAAACCCATTGCAGAGACGGCAATGCCGTCCAGCGGGCGTCCTGGTACAGTGCCAGCAGGCGCGCCAAGGCGATCTGCGCTCCGGCGATGATGAAGCCGTCGAACGCGGCAAGATCGATCGACGGTCCCGCGTCGTAGCGTGCAAACAGACCGCGGGCGGCGTCGCTGATCGGCACCAGCCGGCCCTGTTCCACCGAGGTTTCAAGAAGCGTGGCACCATGGCCGCCGATCATCGTCAAATCCAGTCCCGGCCAGCGCTCCGGTCCGGCGTCCCAGGCGTCTTTCAACGCCGCGAGATGAGAATTGCCGAGAATGCACAGGCGCAGGGATGTCATGGCGCCAGCCGCGCGTTGATCTGATTGAGCACCAGGGCGCCGAAGGCCGGATTGGCATGGGTGACGTCCGGCGTGCTTTGGGCACCGTTGCGGGTGCTGACGCGGATCTCCTTGTCGAGCATGAAGCGCTGCCTCGTGAGGATGTCGTCGACCATGGTGCGGCGCGGCTGCGGCAGATAGTCGACGCCGATCCGACGCGCGGCGGCGCGCGCAGCCTCGGTGAAGAGTCGGGCCAGTTCCGGCGCGTCGCCGTCCCGGATCGCCCGGCCATTGCCATAGAACCGGGGCACCCGGCTCCATCGGGCCTTCTGGTTGAGCCAGGGTTGCGGGACCATCAGCACCGGGGCGTCGGTGATCCGGCGCAGCAGCCGGGCCAGATGGCCGGCACCCGAGCGCGCGAGGCGGGCGGTCAGGCCGGCCCGGGCAGCAGGCCGGGAAATCATGGTCTGCTCCATCCCTGCAAGGTCATCGGTCTTGAACAGAGAGTGCAGGAATGGCCAACGCGCGTGGCGGGCCAGGGTCAGCGTATGGAGCGGCTTGAACCCGAGCCCGACCAGCACATAGCCGTCATAGCCAGAGACGTCGAAGGTCGCGGTGCCGTTCAGCTTCTCCATCTGGTCCCGGGTCT
Source organism: Anaerolineae bacterium (assembly GCA_028285185.1). Lineage (GTDB taxonomy): Bacteria > Pseudomonadota > Alphaproteobacteria > DSM-16000 > Inquilinaceae > JACKIG01. The sequence goes on from JANQQD010000115.1 coordinate 10,383, forward strand.
CGTCGCTTGCCGCGCAGATCGCGCCGTTCTTGAGACGGGTTTCAGCCGCCGCCGAGCCGCGAAATCCCAGATAGGCGATCTCGATCCCGGGCCAGCGCTGCGGCGCCGCGTCGAACGCGTCGCGGAGCGCGATGACATGGGAGTTGCCGATCATCAGGAGCCGCCGGGTCATCGACCGAAAGCCTCGATCAGCATCTCCTCGCAGATCAAATCGTCGGCCTCGTCGTCGGCTTCGTCGGGCTCCCGAACCGGTTCGTCGACGGCCCCCCGATCCGGCTCTCGTAGACCGTGGGCGTCAAGAAAGACGTTCATGACCCGATCGACCCCCTCCGGCAGGACGCTGCGCAGATTCGGGGCGAACCAGGGCCCGCCGGCGGCGGGCGAGGTGACGAGTTCGTAGGAGGGGAAGTAGCCGACATCCCCATGATCCTCGGCAAAATCCGCAGCGGCGGCGCGCAGCGCGGCCTTTGACCGGCCGGTCGCGTCGAGGACATGGGCGCCGGAGGCGGTGGCGGTCAGCGGCACCGGCGAGACGGTCAGCAGCATCTCCATCCCGGGGCGGAATCGGTGCAGGAGAGTGCGGATCGCCTCAAGGTCCTCGACGATCTCGCCATAGCGGAAGTTGACGAATTCATGCTGCGTCTGATCGAACTGCCCGGCGATCACACCCGGGCAGACCGGAAACACCCGACCCGTTTCGTGGTCCTGCCAGGCCTCGGTCAGGCCGAGCGTGAACACGAAGACCTCCGCCGAACGCAGCATTTGCGCGGTTTTCTCAAGATGGTAGTCGCGGTGCAGCAGAACTTCGTTGACGCTGCCCAGTCCCTCCGGTTCCACATTCGGGCGGAACGCGTCGACGAAGCGCTGCTGCGGCGTCGTCCAGACGAACCGCTCATCGACATGACCCTGCGCCGCATCCTCCAGAAGCTGGCGGAGCTGCCTTGCGGTGTAGATGTTGCCGTAGCGGCCGGAGAACAGGCGGTAGCCAAAGCGGTGTGCGATATCGTCGGGCATCACCTGCGGTGCGGGTTCCGCGTCGAGCACCGCACAGCCGGCCTGCCGCAAGGCGCGGCCGATATGCTGGGCGAAACAGCTCCCCGCCGTTGCGATAGCCGTGTCCCGGTCGATCGGCTGGACGGGTCTGTAAAGATCAGCAAAATCAGAGATATCCGCCTCCAAAACGCCGCTACGCCAGAAGGCGCGAGCGGGCAGGTCGGCATAAGGGTGGCTCATCGGGACACCTGAAGGATTGGGGAACCGGTTACTGTTTCGTCATCTGAGACAATTCACTTTAGCTGTGGCGCGTTAACGAAGACTTTGCGGCAATCGCATGGCAAGGATGTCGTCCGCTGCCGCGCTTCTTCTGCCATGTTTGCTTGTCGCTTGACAGGGTTCGGCCGCCGCGCCAACGCTGCGCCCCATGCTGGATCTGCGTCCTGTCGGATATGTCATCGGGCTCATGGTGGCGGCGCTGGGCGTGACGATGCTGGCGCCGCTGGTCGCCGACCTGACGACAGGCAACGGCCATTGGCCGGTCTTCGTCGAGGCGGCCTTCATCACGGTCCTGACCGGCGCGCTGATGGCGCTGGCCTGTGCCAACGGGGTCGGCTCCGGGCTGACGATCCGCCAGACCTTCCTGCTGACCACGCTGGTCTGGCTCGCTTTGCCGGTCTTCGGTGCGATCCCCTTCATGCTCGGGGCGACCAATCTCGGCTTCACGGATGCGTTCTTCGAGGCGATGTCAGGGCTGACCACGACCGGGGCGACCGTGCTCGGCGGGCTTGAGGCCCTGCCCGAGGGGCTGAAGCTCTGGCGCGGTATCCTGCAATGGCTGGGCGGCATCGGGATCATCGTCGTCGCGATGGTGTTCCTGCCCGAGCTGAAGGTGGGGGGCATGCAGATCTTCCGCTCGGAAGGTTTTGACACGATGGGGAAGATCCTGCCCCGGGCGACCGAGATCGCGAGCCGGATTTCGGTGATCTACGTCGCCCTCACCCTGGCCTGCGCGCTGGCTTATGCGGCGACCGGCATGGACAGTTTCGATGCCCTGACCCATGCGATGACCACGGTGGCGACCGGGGGGATGGCGAATTACGATGCCTCCTTCGCCGCTCTGCCCCCGGGGTCGCATTACGTGGCGGTGATCTTCATGATCCTCGCCGCGCTGCCTTTCGTCCGCTACGTGCAGCTCCTCGCCGGCAGCGCGAAGCCGCTCTGGCGGGACAGCCAGGTTCGGGGCTTCTTCCTTGTGCTCTTCGCGCTTGTCCTTCTGATGACGCTCTGGACCTGGCGCAGCGTCCACGGGCCCGGCGAGACCGGCTTTCGCGAGGCGCTCTTCAACGTGACCTCGATCCTGACCGGCACCGGATACGCCAATGCCAACTACATGCTCTGGGGGCCCTTCGCCGTCACCATGTTCTTCTTCATCGGTCTGATCGGCGGCTGCGCGGGCTCCACCGCCTGTTCCATCAAGATCTTCCGCTACCAGCTCCTCTTCGCCTCGATCAAGGTGCAGATCCGGCGGCTGCACAGCCCCAGCGGCGTCTTCACCCCGCGTTACGAGGGCCGGTCGGTGAGCGAGGATGTCTTGAATTCGGTCATGGCCTTCTTCGTGGCCTTCATCGTGTCGATCGGGGTGACTTCGGTGGCGCTGGGCCTCACCGGGCTCGACTTCACCACCTCGCTTTCGGGGGCTGCGGCGGCGCTCGGCAATATCGGGCCGGGGCTGGGGCAGGAGATCGGGCCGGCGGGAAATTACCAGGGGCTGAACGACACCGCGAAGTGGATCCTTGCCATGGCGATGCTGGTGGGGCGGCTCGAGATCATGGCGGTGCTGACGATCATAACTTGGCAATTCTGGCGTGCCTGACGCGGTCCGCCAGACGCGCCCCTTCGGGCCGCGTGATCATTTGCGCCCCTCCGGGGCGACGCAATTCTGGAGGGCATGATGGACCGGCCGCTCGGCGTACAGATTTCCCGGATGCTGAAAGAGCGCGGGGTAGACGTGATCTTCGGTATCCCGGGCGTCCACAACCAGGAGCTTTATCGGGGCATCGAGGAGGCCGGGATCACCCATGTCCTCGCCCGCCACGAACAGGGCGCGGGGTTCATGGCCGACGGCTACGCGCGGGCCACGGGGCGACCCGGGGTGGCCTATGTGATCACAGGACCGGGGTTGACGAATATCCTGACGCCTCTCGGCCAGGCCTATTCGGACAATGTGCCCGTTCTCGCGATCTCCTCCTGTCTTGCCGATGTCACCGGGCGCAAGGGGCAGCTCCATCAGATGATCGACCAGCGGGCGGCGGCGGCGACGGTCTGCGACTGGTCCGAAGAGGCGCGGGAAGCCCGGACCGCCTACCATCTGATCGACCGGGCCTTGCGTGATTTCGCCTGCGGCGACAGCCGGCCGAAGCATGTTCAGGTGACGATCCCGGCGCTTGAGGGGCTGGCGCCGCCGCCGGGTGCGGCGCAGCGGGGTAGGGGCCGGCTGATCCCGAACCCGGCCGAAGTGGCCTATGCGGCCTCTCTGCTGAGAGAGGCGAAGCGGCCGATGCTGATCCTGGGCGGCGGCGCGCGGGGTATCGCGGGCGCGCCGGTGACAGCGCTGCTGGAGGCCGGCGGCTTCGCGAGCTTCACCACCTATGCCGGGCGCGGGATCGTGCCCGACGACGCCCCGCTCCATTTCGGCGCCTTTCTGGCCCGGCCCGAGAGCGCCAAGGTGATCGCGGAAGCCGACCTTGTCCTGGTCATTGGGTCGGAACTGTCCGAGGTCGATCTCTGGCGCCCCCGCCTCTGCCACCGGGCGGAGATGATCCGGGTGGACAGGTCGCAGGACCGACTGACCACCGATGTTGGCGCCAGCGTCGCGATCCGCGCCGATGCTGGGCCTTTCGTCGAGGAGCTGCTGGCGGAGATGGGGGCGGCCGGCGCTGAGCCCGGCTGGCGGCCGGCCGAGATCGCCGAGGCGCGCGCCCGGTGGCGGGCCGAGGTGGATGCCGAGTATCCCGACGTGCTGCCGGTCGCCGACGCCCTGCGGGCGATGCTCCCCGAGGACACGATGATTTACTCCGACATGACCCAGTTCGCCTATGCGGCCAAGGAGGTCTGGCCGATGGCCCGCCCCGGCCACTGGCACCATCCGTTCGGCTTCGGCACCCTCGGCTACGCGCTCCCCGCGGCGATCGGCGGGGCGGTCGGGCGCCCGGGTCTGCCAACTGTGGCCATCGCCGGCGATTACGGGCTGCAATACACCTTGCCGGAGCTCGGCGCTGCCGTGGAACTGGGTCTACCCCTGCCGATCCTCCTCTGGGACAACGGCAAGCTCGGTGCTATCGAGGCGAGCATGGTGGCGGCCCAGATCGCGCCGAACGCGGTGATCCAGCGCAATCCGGACTTTTTGGCACTGGCCCGGGCCTATGGGGCGGAGGCGGCGGAGCCGGGGGATTTCGGGGAACTCGCAGACGCCCTCGGGGCGGCGTTCCAGGCCGACGGTCCGACCCTGATCCGGATGACGCCGGCGCTGGCGCGGTAGCGGGCCGATCTTTCGACGAAAGATCGCGCGCCCGATTATTCGACGAATAATCGGCGGCCCGCCGCTACCAGCAGCTCACCAGAACCGTCATTTCGGCGGCACGCTCGGTCAGGCTTTCAGGGGGCAGGAAGCCGAGATTGTCCGTCGTGCGGATATCGACCCCCGCGGTTTCGAGCGAGGCCAGGATCGCCTCGGCATCCGCGGCGAAGCTCACATCCCCGGGCAGCACCCGCCCGTCCCGATCCTCCCGGGGCAGCAGCATCCCCAGCACCGCCCCGCCATTGTCGAAGAGCGGCCCGCCCGCATCGCCGGGCTGGGCGGCGAGCGTCAGGCGCTTGATCTCCTCCTCGCCTTCGAGCCCGCGCAGATCCGCGAGCGTCCCGAAAGTCACCGTCGGGGCCGAGAGGATCCCGCCATAAGGAAAGCCCGACACCGCCACGCTCGATTGCAGCCGCGGCACCCCGGTCTGGAACTCGGCGACCCGGATCGGGGCGAGCGATGCCTGCGGCCTCAGCACCGCGATCCCGAGGGCCTCGTCGAGATGGGCGACCGTTGCGTCGGTCTGGCTATCGAGGGTGATCCGGTCGCAGCCCGCCACCGCCTCGGCGGTCGTCAGCACATCCCCCCCGCCGTTCAGGAAGAAGCCGGACCGCGAAAGGTCCGGTCGCCGCACGTCGAGCCCGGCGATCAGGTCGATGGCCTGATCCTCTCCCGGCGGCGCAATGGCCGGGTCGAGGGCGCCCGGCAGGGTCTCGAAACTCTCGCGCATCGTGGCCAGAACCCGGGTCCGGCGCTCTTCGTCCCCGGCGGGCCAGATGAGCGCGAAGCCCTTGATCGTCCCCTCGGCCAGCCGCGCCTCCACATAGGTCGCGCGGGTGGCGTCGGTCCCTTCGATGGTGAACCGCGTCGAGTTGCGCTGCCGGGGGCCGTCGAGCGGCACGATCTCGAGGGTCTGAAGGATCTCGTAGAGGCCGAAGAAGCGGTCCTCGCCGCCCTCCTGCGAGATCAGCAAGACCTGGGCGGGAAGGTCGTCACTGCGCGCATCGAACCGCACGAAGGGCGGTTCGTATTCGCTGAATTCCACGACACCCGTCGGCACCTGCATCCGGATGCCGCTCGCATCGTCCTGCACCAGTTGCAGGTCCATCCCCTCAAGCACCGCGTTATAGGCCGCGATCAGTTCCACCCGCTGGCCGCTGGTGAGGACGCCGGTGGGCTCGTGATTGTTCGCCTCCTGCCAGGCCCGCATGGCGCCGCGGGTCCCGCGCCCGAAGGCGGCGTCGATGGCGCCCTGGTAGAAGCCGGCCCATTGCAGGGCGATCTGCAACTCCTCGCGCTCGCCGCGGGTCAGGCTGGCTTCGCTGGCGCGGGCCTGGGCCGGACTCTCGTCTGGGATTCGGATCGGGTCCGGCTCGGGTCGGGGCAGGGCGGCTTCCGTTGCGTCGGGTGGCGCGGCGTCCACAGTTCCGGGCAGCGGCTGCGGTGTCACCGGCGCGCCGACACCGATCGGCCAGAATTGCTGGCGGAAGGTGGAGCCGGCGACAACGTAGCTGTCGCCCGGAATGCGGCCCTGGGCCCGCAAGTCCCGCAGAAGCCGCTCGGCATCCGTCTGCGTATAGGGGCCGAGTGCGATCGCGTACCAGCCGCTCGACAACGCAAACCCGGTGACATTTTCGAGCCGTGCCGCGTAGCCCCGTGCCGTGTCTGTCGCGCTGGCCAGGCTGCGCTGCGCCTCGATCTGCACGAAGGCTGACTGTTGCGCCGACGCCGCGCCGATCAAGGCCAGCCAGAGTGCCAGCGCCGCGAATATCCGTCTCAATCGCACCAATCCGTCCTCGTCCGCCATTGTCCGTTCCCGGCGGGCAACTTAGCAGATGGCTCTCCAGCGTCAGCACGAAAGTGGCCGGGCTTGCGGGGGCCATCGGTCGGCTCCGATTGACCGCCCGGGCGGGCCGCCGTAAGGAGCCCGGGATCGCGACAGACGAGGGTCCGATGGCCGAGGCGCCGACAAGTTTCCAGGAGATCATCCTGCGGCTCCAGACCTACTGGGCCGGGGCGGGCTGCGCGATCCTGCAACCCTATGACATGGAGGTCGGCGCCGGCACCTTCCACCCGGCGACCACCCTGCGGTCCCTCGGCACCACGCCCTGGGCCGCGGCCTATGTCCAGCCGTCGCGCCGGCCCACCGACGGGCGCTATGGCGAGAACCCCAACCGGCTTCAGCATTATTACCAGTTCCAGGTACTGATGAAGCCCTCGCCGCCGGACTTCCAGGACCTCTATCTCGGCTCGCTGGAGGCGATCGGGATCGACATGGGGCTCCACGATATCCGCTTCGTCGAGGACGATTGGGAAAGCCCGACGCTCGGCGCCTGGGGCCTCGGCTGGGAGGTCTGGTGCGACGGGATGGAAGTCTCGCAATTCACGTATTTTCAACAGGTTGGCGGCCATGATTGTCATCCCGTCTCGGGCGAGCTGACCTACGGGCTGGAGCGGCTGGCGATGTATGTGCTGGGCATCGATCATGTGATGGACATGCCGTTCAACGATCCGTCGCCCCGGAGGGGCGCAAATGGTGAAGTGGCGCCGATCCCGCTCACCTATGGCGACGTGTTCCGGCAGGCGGAGGAGGAGTATTCGCGCTACAATTTCGATGTGGCCGACACCGAGACCCTGTTGCGGCAGTTCGAGGATGCCGAGACCCAATGCGCCGCGATCCTCGACGCACCGGCGCTCGACCCGAAGACCGGTAAGCGCATCGTCATGGCCCAGCCCGCCTATGACCAGTGCATCAAGGCCAGCCACCTCTTCAACCTGCTCGACGCGCGCGGTGTGATCTCGGTCACCGAGCGGCAGGCCTATATCGGGCGGGTGCGGACGCTGGCGAAGCTCTGCGCCGATGCCTTCGTCCAGGCCGAGGCCGGCGGGGCCGCGGCGTGAGCGGGCGGATTGCGATCATGGGCATCCTGGTGACGGCGCTGGTGGCGGGGATCGCGATGTACTACCTTCAGGTCTTCGCGTTCTACGAAGACGTTGAGGTCGCGGATGTGCAATTGACCTCGCTCGTCACCGGCGCGCCGGAGCCCGTGGTGTTCGAAAACTACCAGGGCATCGACAGCGACAGTTCCCCGATCCGCTATCGCTCCTGTTTCGATCTGATCGGCTCTCAGGCGATGCTGAGCGAGACCTACGCAATCCACCCGGCCCCGGTGCCGCTCAACGCGCCAGGCTGGTTCGACTGTTTCGACGCCGGCGCCCTCGGCGCGCAGCTCGAAAGCGGCGAGGCCATCGCCTTCATGGGGGTGGAGAACATCCGCTACGGGATCGACCGGGTCGTGGCGGTGCTGCCGGACGGCGCGGCTTATTCCTGGAACCAGATCAATGCCTGCGGCGAGGTCGTCTTCGACGGCGATCCGGTGCCGGAGGGCTGCCCCGAACCTCCCGACACGCTGAGATAAATGCCCGATCTGCTCATCGAACTCTTTTCCGAGGACATCCCCGCCGGGATGCAGGCGCGCGCGTCCGAGGACCTGCGCCGGCTGATGACCGACGGGCTCGTGGAGGCCGGGCTGACCTATGCCGGCGCCGGTGCCTTCGCGACGCCGCGGCGGCTGGCGCTCTCGGTCGAAGGGCTCAGCGCGGCGAGCCCGGACCGGCGGGAGGAGCGGCGGGGGCCCAAGGTCGGCGCACCGGACATGGCCGTGGAGGGCTTCTGCCGGGGGGCGGGCGTGGACCGCGCGGCGTTGGAGGAACGCGATACCGGCAAGGGCGTCTTCTACTTCGCCGTGGTCGAAACGCCGGGGCGCCCGGCGGAGGCCATCTTGGCGGAAGTTCTTGACCACGTGATCCGCCACTTCCCCTGGCCCCATTCCATGCGCTGGGGCGACGGCTCTCTGCGCTGGGTCCGGCCGCTGCACTCGATCCTCTGTATCCTGAGCGATGAAGAGGGCGCGCGGGTCGTGCCGCTGACTGTGGACGGGATCGTGTCGGGGGACCGGACACAGGGCCACCGTTTCATGGCGCCGGAGCCGTTTTCCGTTTCATCCTTCGACGATTACGAGGTGAAGCTGAAGGCGGCCAAGGTGATCCTGCGCCCGGAGGAGCGGGCCGAGGCGGTCTGGCAGGACGCCACCAATGCCGCCTTTGCCGCGGGGCTTGAGGTGGTGGAGGATCGCGGGCTGCTGGCCGAAGTCGCGGGGCTCGTCGAATGGCCCGTGGTGCTGATGGGCGAGATCGACGCGGCCTTCCTCGACCTGCCGGCGGAAGTGCTCACGACCTCGATGAAGACGCACCAGAAGTTCTTTTCCGTCCGGAACCCGAAATCGGGTCGGATCGAGCGCTTCGTGACCGTGGCCAATATCGAGACCGCCGATCACGGCGCGACGATCCTCGCGGGGAACCGGAAGGTGCTCGCCGCCCGGCTCGCGGACGCGAAGTTCTTCTGGGAGAACGACTTACGGGTGGCCAAGGCCGGGATGGGCCCGTGGCTCGACCAGCTCGCCAATGTCACCTTCCACGCCAAGCTCGGCTCCCAGGCCGACCGTGTCGCCCGCATCGCGGCCCTGGCCCGCGAGATCGCCCCAGCGGTGGGCGCCGATCCCGATCTGGCGGAGCAGGCGGCGCGGGTCTGCAAGGCCGATCTAAGCTCCGAGATGGTCTTTGAATTCCCTGAGCTTCAGGGGCTTATGGGCCGCTACTACAGCGAAGCGGCGGGCCACCCGGCCGAGGTCGCCGCCGCCTGCGAAGAGCACTATGCCCCCCTCGGCCCCTCCGACGCCGTACCCACATCGGCGGTCTCGGTGGCCGTCGCGCTCGCCGACAAGCTCGACACGTTGACCGGGTTCTGGGCTATTGACGAGAAACCGACCGGATCAAAGGACCCCTATGCGCTGCGACGGGCGGCGTTGGGGGTGATCCGGCTGATCTTAGGGAGTAAGCTCCAATTCTCCTTGACAGAATGCGCTTGGGCACATCTCGATACCTATCCCGAGGAGAGGTTCGACGCGACGCTCGAGAAGCAAGCCGACAGGGATGAGGCGATAGCCAGATACCTTGGGGTCAGCGTTGATGAAGTCTTCGACAAGCGCATCGCCAGAGAAGACAGGGATGGTCGGCTCGAGATAGACGGCGCACTCGAGGCGGATCCGGTACTGCGTCTTACGAAGCTTGGTCCAAAGTTCAAAATCGGGGCCGACCTCCTCGCCTTCTTCCACGACCGCCTCAAGGTCCATCTCCGCGATGAGGGCATTCCCCATGATGTCATCGACGCGGTGCTCACGATGTCGGGGAGCGACGACCTCACCCTCGTCGTCAAACGGGCCGAGGCGCTCGCGGCGTTCCTCAAGACCGAGGACGGCGGGAACCTCGTCCAGGGCTTCAAGCGGGCCAATAACATCCTGAGCCAGGCGGAAGAGGCCGATGGGGTCGAATACTCCTACGGCGCCGAACCGAAATTCGCCGAAGGCCCCGAGGAACAAGCGCTTTTCGCCGCCCTCGATACCGCCGAAGCGCAGATCGCCCCGGCGATGGAGAAAGAGGATTTCGCCGCCGCCATGGCTGCCATGGCCGCCCTCCGCACGCCCATCGACGCTTTCTTCGAGGCGGTGCAGGTCAATGCCGAGAACTCCGTGCTGCGGCGCAACCGGCTCAACCTGCTGAGCCGCATCCGCGCCATCTGCCTCGGCGTCGCCGACCTCACCAAACTTGAAGGCTGAGCCTTTGTAACGTTTCTGTTGCGGCGAATCGCCGGATCGTTATGGTCCGCAGCGGAGGAATGCTGCGGTGCAGAAAGAGATCAGATACGAGGATGTGACCCGGATCACCGCCGAGGCGCCGATCGCGGCGGCGGTCCACGGCGGGCGGGCGAAATGCCTGCAACGGCTGATCCGGCTCGGCATGCCGATCCCCGCCACCGCGGCGCTCTCCTTCGACGCAGTGCGCCGGATCGCGGCGGGACGGCTGCCGGACATGGGCGCGCTGATGGGCGCGTTCGGGCCCGCGCCGCTGCTCTCTGTCCGGCCCAGCAGCCAGGACCCGGATTGGGGCGGGCCGGTGGCGATCCTCAATATCGGCATGTGCGACGCGGCCTATGAGCGGCTGCGCCATGAGATCGGCGCCCCCGCCGCGACCTCGCTCTATGTCCGGTTCATCCACGCCTATGCGGTCCATGTGGCCCGGCTCGACCCGGAGGCGTTCGACGTGCCCGCCGAGCCGAGCCACGAGGATCTCGCGCTGATGCTGCGCTCCTACGAGGAGGAGACCGACGAGCTCTTCCCGCAGGACCCGGCGGCGCAACTCACCGGTGTCCTGAAATCCATGGCGCGGGCCTGGGAGGGCACCTCGGCTCGGCTCCTGCGCCAGGCCAAGGGCGCCCCCGCCGATGCCGGGCTCGGGCTTGTCGTGCAGGAAATGGCCCTCGGTGTCGGGCAGGGGGAGAGCGGGTCGGGCGTTATCGCCTTCGTCGATCCGGCCACCGGCGAGCGGCAGGTGCGCGGGCGCTATATGAGCCAGTCCCAGGGGCGCGAGGCGCTCTCCGCCGGGGCCAAGGCGCTCTATCTGGCGGCGGACGCGCGCGGGCCGTCCCTGGAGGAGCGCTGCCCGGCGCCCTTCGCGGAGCTTCTGGAGCATGGCCGCGCCTGCCGGGAGCGGCTGCGCGAGGAGATGCAGATCGAATTCACCATCGAGAACGGGCAGTTACGCATTCTCGATGCGGTACGGGTGCAGCGCTCGGCCCGGGCGATTGTGCGAATCGCGGTAGATCTGGCCGAGGCCGGGATCATCCCGGAAGAAGAGGCGGTGCTGCGGGTCGAACCGGCGGCGCTCTCGCAGCTTCTGCATCGGCAGATCGACCCCGCCGCGCCCCGCGACCGGATCGTGAAAGGCATCGCGGCGAGCCCCGGCGCTGCCTCCGGCAGGATCGTCTTTACCGCCTCGGAGGCTCAGGCGAGTGCTGCGCGGGGCGAGCCCTGCATCCTGGTCCGGCGGGAAACGGCGCCGGAGGATGTGCGCGGGATGCATGCGGCGCAGGGTGTGATCACATTGCGCGGCGGCATCACGAGCCATGCGGCGGTGATCGGGCGCGGGCTCGGCCTGCCTTGCGTCGTCGGCGCCTCGGACCTGACTCTGGACCGCAAGCGGCAGAAGATCGTCGGCCCCGATGGCCGGTCCTTTGCCGCCGGGGATGTGATCACGGTAGACGGGACCAGCGGCGAGGTTCTGGCCGGCGAACCGGCGATGCTGGAGGCCGGGCTCGACGATGCCTTCCGCACACTCCTCGGCTGGGCCGACCGGTTCCGCGATATCGGCATCCGGGCCAATGCCGACACGCCGGGGGACGCCCAGACCGCACGCAATTTCGAGGCCGAGGGGATCGGGCTCTGCCGCACGGAGCACATGTTCTTTGAGGGCGACCGGCTCGGCGTGATGCGCGAGATGATCTTCGCGGAGACGCCGAAGGGGCGCCGTGCCGTGCTCGACCGGCTCCTGCCGATGCAGCGGGCGGATTTCGAGCGGCTTTTTGAGATCATGGCCGGCAGCCCGGTCTGTATCCGGCTCTTCGACCCGCCGCTGCATGAGTTTCTGCCCAATGACCGGGCCGGGATCCGCTATCTGGCGGACCGGCTCGATCTGGCGGCCTCCGACGTCGCGGCGCGGATCGAGGCGCTGGAGGAGTATAATCCCATGCTCGGGATGCGGGGGGTGCGGCTCGGCGTGACGGTGCCGGAGATCTACGAGATGCAGGCCCGCGCGATCTTCGAGGCGGCGATTGCGGCGGGGCAGAACGGCGCGCCGGTGGTGCCCGAGATCATGATCCCCCTGGTCAGCGCCATGCGCGAGGTCGAACTGGTGAAGAACCGGATCGATGCGGTCGCCGTGAACCTGCATAACGAGACCGGGGCCGAGGTCGAGTACAAGCTCGGCGTGATGGTGGAGACGCCGCGCGCCTGTCTGCGCGCCGGCGACATTGCCGAGCATTCCGCGTTTCTCTCCTTCGGGACCAACGACCTGACCCAGATGACCTACGGGCTGAGCCGTGACGATGCCGGGCGGTTCATGTCGGCCTATGTCCAGCAGCGGGTCTATGAGGAGGATCCGTTCCACACGCTCGACCTGGACGGGGTGGGCGAGCTTCTGTCGCTGGCCGCCGAACGGGCGCGGAGCGGCGTGCCGGACATCGTGCTTTCGGTCTGCGGCGAGCATGGCGGAGACCGCCAAGCCATCGAGTTCTGCCGCGCGCGGGGCTTCGATTATGTGTCCTGCTCGCCGTTCCGGGTTCCGGTTGCGCGACTTTCCGCCGCTCAACTGGCCTTGCGCGCGCCTCGATAATCCCAGATATCGTGGTCGCCCGGCAGGCATCCGCTACATTCTGAAGCCGCTCACTCACTTCGCATGCTTTGCGCGAAGGTTGTGCAGCAAGTGGCTGGATTCATGCGTAATCTTGGCATAAGACGCCTGCCGAGCGTGCGGGTCTGGGTCCGCGCGCGGAAATCTGGGTGGGGAAGTTCTATGCTCCGTTTCATTCGGGCGGCCGTGGCCTCTGGTGCCGTGGCCTGCACTCTGATCATCGGTGGCGCCGTGTCCGTGACCGCCGATCCTGTCATGTCCGGCCGTCTCGAAGCGCTGCTCGGCCAGGAGCGCGAGGCACTTCGCGTCATTCCCTCGGCCCGGCTTGCGACGCTGACCGCGCCGCCTCCGGCGGAGGCGCGCCAGATCCAGACCGCAAGACCCGAAGTGCGCTACGACCGCGCCTTCCTCGCCAGCCTGCCGCGCGCCAGCGGTGGCGCGGATTGGCGCTGCCTTGCGGAGGCGCTCTATTTCGAGGCGCGGGGCGAGAGCGTGCGCGGCATGTTCGCGGTCGGCGAGGTGATCCTGAACCGGGTCGACAGCGCCAATTACCCGAACTCGATCTGCGGGGTGATCAATCAAGGAACGGGCCGCAAGTACCAGTGCCAGTTTACCTATACCTGCGACGGCCATCCGGAGCGGATCGGCGAGCCGGCGGCCTTCGCCAAGGTCGGCAAGGTGGCGCGGCTCCTGATCGACGGGGCGCCGCGGCAGCTTTCCCAGGGCGCCACCCATTACCACACCCGCTCGGTGAACCCGCGCTGGGCGCGGACCTATCCGCGGGTGGCAACCATCGGCTACCACCACTTCTACCGCCAGCCGACGCGCACCGCGTCGAACTGAGCCCCCATTCCCGAGGGTCGCGCCGGTGACCGCGATGATCGTTCCGATCGCGAACACCGGCGCTGGGGCAGTGCTTGGCGGCAGTCGGGTCGTCCGGTTCGCGGCCGTCCGCCGCGGTCCGGACGTGCTGGAGATCGACCGGCTCGACCCCGTTACCCTTGATCGGCTCTCCGCCCCGCGCCCAGCGCTCTGCGGCCTGACCCTCGACCGGCCCCGGGTCATGGGCATTCTGAATGTCACGCCGGACAGCTTCTCCGACGGCGGCGATCTGGAGAGCGTCGCGGCCGCCGTTGCCCGCGCGCGGGCGTTGGCGGCCGACTTCCTCGACATCGGAGGCGAGAGCACCCGGCCCGGGGCCATGCCGGTTCCCGAGGCCGAGGAGCGTGCCCGGGTCGTGCCGGTGATCGAAGCGATCCGCGCCGCCGGGATCGCAACGCCGATCAGCATCGACACCCGCAAGGCATCTGTCGCCGCCGCCGCGCTCGACGCCGGCGCCGATCTGGTCAACGACGTCTCCGCCGGGACCTATGACGGCGCCATGTTCTCGCTCGTCGCCGAGCGCGGCGTGCCGATCTGCCTGATGCATGCCCGGGGCGATCCGCAGACCATGCAGGACGATCCGTGCTACGACGATGTGGTGGCGGAGGTGCTCGACCATCTTGCGACCCGCCTTGCCGCCGCCGAGGCCGCCGGCATCCCCCGTGACCGGATCGTCATCGACCCAGGCATCGGCTTCGGCAAGACCCAGGAGCACAACCTCGCGCTGCTGCGCGATCTTGCCGCCTTTCACGCGCTTGGCCCTCCACTCCTCGTCGGCGCCTCGCGCAAGCGCTTCATCGGGACCATCGGCCGTGCCGATGCCCCGAAGGACCGCTTGGGCGGCTCACTGGCCGTCGCGCTCCATGCCGCGCTTCAGGGGGCGCATCTTCTGCGGGTTCATGATAGTGTCGCCACCACACAAGCCCTGCGCCTGATGCTGGCGATGAACGGGGCGGGGGCGAGCGACGAGGGCGACTAGATGGGCAAGCTGTTCGGAACCGACGGGGTGCGCGGCACCGCCAATTCCTGGCCGATGACGGCGGAGATGGCGCTGAAGATCGGCGCCGCGGCGGGGCGGTATTTCCGCAATGACGGCTCCAACGGGCACCGCGCGGTGATCGGCAAAGACACAAGGCTCTCGGGCTACATGTTCGAGAACGCGCTGACCGCGGGGCTGACCTCCACCGGGATGAACGCGCTCCTCCTTGGTCCGGTGCCGACGCCTGCCGTGGGGATGCTGACCACGTCGATGCGGGCCGATCTCGGCATCATGATCTCGGCCTCTCACAACCCGCACCACGACAATGGCATCAAGTTTTTCGGCCCAGACGGGTTCAAGCTCTCCGACGAGGCCGAAGCGGAGATCGCGGCCCTGGTGGAAAGCGAGCTGACCCCGACCCGGCCCGAGAATATCGGCCGCGCCAAGCGGATCGACGATGGCCGGTTCCGCTATGCCGAGCGGCTGAAGGGGACGTTTCCCGCCGGCATGCGCCTCGACGGGCTGAAGATCGTCGTCGATTGCGCCAATGGGGCGGCCTATCGCGTGGCGCCGGAGGTCCTCTGGGAGCTGGGTGCCCAGGTGATCCCCGTGGGCGTCGCGCCGAACGGGACCAATATCAATCAGGACTGCGGCTCTACCAGCACCGGTGTCGCGGCAGAGAGCATCGTCAGCCATGGCGCCGATGTCGGGCTCTGCCTCGACGGCGATGCCGACCGGGTAATGATCCTCGACGAGACCGGGCAGGTGGCCGATGGCGACCAGGTCATGGCGCTCTTCGCCCGCCGTTGGGCCGAGGCCGGGCGGCTGAAGGATGGCACCCTGGTGGCCACGGTGATGTCCAATCTCGGGCTCGAACGGTACATGTCCGACGCTGGTCTGCGCCTCGAAAGGACCCGGGTCGGCGACCGCTACGTGGTGGAACGGATGCGCGAGGGCGGCTGGAACCTCGGCGGCGAGCAATCGGGCCATATCGTGATGACGGATTATGCGACGACCGGCGACGGGCTGCTCGCGGGCCTGCAATTCCTCGCCGCGATGGTGGAGACGGGCAAGCGCGCCTCCGATCTCGCCCGCGTCTTCGAGACGGTGCCGCAACTGCTCAAGAACGTGCGCTACGCGGGCACCGACCCGCTCGACGCCGCCTCGGTGAAGGCCGCGATCTCGGACGCCGAGGGGCGGCTGAACGGCAAGGGCCGGCTGCTGATCCGCAAATCCGGCACCGAGCCCCTGATCCGCGTGATGGCCGAGGCCGAGGACGAGGGGTTGATGCGGCAGGTCGTCGACGGGATCGTGGCGGAGGTGGAGGCGGTGGCTTGACGCCGAGTCATCCCGTCTCTTGGAGCCAGACCGCGATCAGGAGGCAGAAGAATGCGGCATTTGCCACCAGCAGTGTGAGATAGGGAAAGGTCGTTTCCCGTTCCGCGCCGAACACGCTCAGCGCCGTTCCCAACAATCCGAACACGCCGCCGAGCAGGGTCAGGTTGGCGACCCTGCTATCGCCCGAAAGCACTAAGGTTGCTACGATTGCACTGGCGAGCAATGCCGCGGCTGTCAACCGGCCCCGCACCGGCTCAATCGAGCGCCGAGAGGGCCTTCCTGGCCCGTTCCCACGGACGTTTGGCGAAGCTCAGGATATAGCCGAAATCGGTGGGCACGACATCGCTCGGAACTTCGGAAAGCTCCCGCGATTCGGCGGGCGAGATGCGAAAACTGTAGGTCCTGCTCGCGGATTTCAGGCGCCGCGGCATCCGCCTTGGCCGCGCAAGAACCACGATCCGCTCATCGGGCACGGCAACGGCTGTCCATTTCGTGCCGGTTTCGGACAGATCCTCCGCCGTGGCGGTCACGGCGGCGGCTCTTCCGGTGCTGGCCCTGGTGGCGTGTTCAAAAAAACCAAATCTTGCCAGAAAGCCGGCGAACTGCCTGCCGGATACGAAGTCGCGGTCCGCGGCCCATTTCCGGGTGAACGCCGCGCCGTCCATGCCAAGCCTGTCGCCGATCGTCGTTATCTCAGTCATATCGCTCATGGGTCGTCCTCACGGCAGAACATAGACATCCATCGGCACCTCGCCAAGCTTCATGCCGATTTCGGCGATGGTTCCGGCGGCCCGCTTCCTGGCATGTCTTGCCGGGGTGCGGCTTGTCACGATGTCGTGCCAGACGGTGTGCCCGCCCAGCTCGTAATAGAGGGCCGACGGCATCACCGAGGGCAGCCGGCCCTCCAGGAATTCGAGCAGCAATCGCCAGAAACCGGGATTGGCCGCGTGTGCGACAGACAGTGTCGGCGTCTCGCAATAAAGCGACAACGTGCCCGCACCTGAAAACGTCGCGGTCGCGACGAGAAATTTCGTGTGCAGGGCGCGCGTTCCCACAACCCTGTCGATATAGCCGTCGAGGAAGCCGAGGACAAACGGCGGATGCTGGGCAAGCCTGTCCTCATTCTTCCGAATGGTCATATGGCAGCAATAGGATCAGTTCTTCGCCTTGTCCACCAGCTTGCCGGCGGAGATCCACGGCATCATGGCGCGCAGGCGTTCGCCGACCTCCTCGATCTGGTGCTCGTCGTTCAGCCGCCTTGTGGCCTTGAACATCGGCTGGCCCACGGCGTTTTCGGCCATGAAGTCGCGCACGAAGCGCCCCGTCTGGATGTCGCGCAGCACCGCCTTCATCCGGGCCTTGGTCTCGTCATAGGGCAGGATGCGCGGGCCGGAGACATATTCGCCGTATTCGGCGGTGTTCGAGATCGAGTAGTTCATGTTCGCGATGCCGCCCTCGTAGATCAGGTCCACGATCAGCTTCACCTCGTGCAGGCATTCGAAATAGGCCATCTCGGGCTCGTAGCCGGCCTCGACCAGAGTCTCGAAGCCCATGCGGATCAGTTCGACGAGGCCGCCGCAGAGCACCGCCTGCTCGCCGAAAAGGTCGGTTTCGCATTCCTGCCGGAAATCGGTTTCGATGATCCCCGACCGGCCGCCGCCGATGGCCGCGCAGTAGCTGAGCCCGACTTCCATCGCCTTGCCGCTCGCGTCCTGATCGACGGCCACGAGGCAGGGCACGCCGCCACCCTTGAGGTACTCGCCGCGCACCGTGTGGCCGGGACCCTTCGGCGCCATCATGATGACATCGACGCCGGGCTTCGGCTCGATCAGGCCGAAATGGACGTTGAGCCCGTGGGCAAAGGCGATGGCGGCGCCGTCCTTGAGATGGTCGTGGACATGGGCCTTGTAGGTCGCGGCCTGAAGCTCGTCGGGCATGGTGAACATCATCAGGTCGCACCAGGCGGCGGCCTCGGAGATACCCATGACCTGGAGCCCCTCCGCCTCGGCCTTCGCCGCGCTGGGCGAACCGTCGCGGAGCGCCACGGCGACATTCTTCGCGCCTGAATCGCGCAGGTTCAGCGCATGGGCGTGGCCCTGGCTCCCGTAGCCGAGGATCGCGACCTTCATGTCCTTGATCAGGTTCACGTCGCAATCGCGGTCATAGTAAACGCGCATCTTCGTCCTCTCCCTCGGGTGCCTTGGCGTTTCGGTTCTGAAGCGCTTCTCTAGCGGAAATGCCGGGGGATGCAATGCGGGGCGCGGGCCGGGCGCGCGGCGGCGAAGAAGCCGTTGGAAATCCGGGTCCGTCCGCGCTAGGCCGGGCGCGACCCGATCCGAAGGAGGTGCCCCATGTCCGCATTGCACGAGAGTGTCGATCCCGACGGCCTTTCCGAGTTCTCGGTTGTCTTCACCGACCGGTCGCTGAACCACATGTCCGCGGCGTTCCAGCAAGTGATGCGCGACATCGCGTCGGGGATGCGGGAGGTCTATGGCGCCGAGGCGGTGGCCGTGGTGCCCGGCGGCGGCACCTACGGGATGGAGGCGGTGGCGCGCGCCTTTGCCTCCGAAGGCGGGATGGTCGTGGTCCGCAACGGCTGGTTCTCCTACCGCTGGAGCCAGATCGTGGAAAGCTGCGCGCTCCCGGTGACCGAGACGGTGATGAAGGCGCGGCGCCAGGGCAACGCGCCCGACAGCCCCTTCGCGCCCGCGCCCATCGAGGAGGTGGTGGCGGCGATCCACGCGGAGCGGCCGGCGGTGGTGGTGGCGCCCCATGTGGAGACCTCCGCCGGCGTGATCCTGCCGGACAGCTACATCGCGGCGCTGGCCGAAGCCGCCCACGAGGTCGGGGCGCTCATGGTGCTCGACTGCATCGCCTCGGGCTGCGTCTGGGTCGACATGACGGCGACCGGGGTCGATGTGCTGATCTCGGCGCCCCAGAAAGGGTGGTCGTCGACGCCCTGCGCGGGGCTGGTGATGATGTCGGCGGAGGCCCGCGCGAGGCTGGCGGCACGGCAGCCGGCGAGCTTTGCCTGCGATCTGAGGAAATGGGCGGAGATTATGGACGCCTATGAGGGCGGCGGGCATGCCTATCACGCGACGATGCCCACCGACGGGCTCCGGGCGTTCCGCGATACGCTCCTAGAGAGCCGCGAGGTCGGGTTCGAGGCGTTGCGCGAGGCGCAATGGGCCCTGGGCCGGGCGGTGCGGGACTACTTGGCCTCGAAGGGCGTCAGATCGGTGGCCGCGCCGGGCTTCGAGGCACCGGGGGTGGTGGTGAGCTATACCGGCGATCCCGAGATCAAGTCCGGGGCGGCGTTTTCTTCCCGAGGCATGCAGATCGCCGCGGGGGTGCCGCTGATGGTCGATGAGGGGCCGGAGTTCCAGACCTTCCGCATCGGGCTCTTCGGGCTCGACAAGCTGAGGGATGTGGAGGCGACGCTGGCGCGGTTCCGGGCGGTGGCCGACGCGGTCCTTTAGGGGGCGACAGCCCGTCGACGGGCCGTAGTTACGCGATCTCGAGATCGCGTCTTGAAGCGCCGTCGACGGCGCTTAAGCAAGGCGCGACGACGCGCCTTCCACCAGCAGTGGGGTCAGGGCGGATCGGCACGACGTCGGACCGGTCCGGCGCCGCCTGTCTCCTAACCCGTCGCGCCGAGCCCCAGCCGCATCAGGGTCTTGCGCACCGGCGCGAGGCCGTAGAGCGCCTCCACCCCCTTCGCCCGCAGGTCACGCAGCACCGGAGCGCCGGCCATGGAGGCGCGGTTCAGGGCATCGACGCCGGTGACCCGCAGCCTCACCTCCGGATGGCGGCGGCGTTCGTAGGTCCGGAGCGGGCCGGGATCGCCGATCTGATCGGGGTGTGTCCGGGCGAGGTCGAGGAGACAGGCGAGATCGGCAAGGCTCATGTTCAGCCCCTGGGCTCCGATGGGCGGCACGACATGGGCCGCCTCGGCCATCAGCGCCGTCCGGGGCCCGGTCATCGTCTCGGCGATCTGGCTGATAATCGGCCAGATCAACCGCTTTGAAACCAGTTTCAGCGGCCCGTAGAGATCGGCGGAGCGCGCCGTCGCCTCGGCCTCGAAGGCATCCTCAGGCAGGGCGGCGAGCCGCTGTGCCTCGGGCCCGCG
This sequence comes from Anaerolineae bacterium, assembly GCA_028285185.1. Taxonomy (GTDB): domain Bacteria; phylum Pseudomonadota; class Alphaproteobacteria; order DSM-16000; family Inquilinaceae; genus JACKIG01. The sequence goes on from JANQQD010000115.1 coordinate 30,588, forward strand.
CTCCATCCAGACCACAGCGGAACAGGGCTGGCCCTCGTGATCAGAGAGCGGCACGAGGGTGAACGGCCCGCCGGAGCGGTGGATTTCCGTGGAGACATTGTGGTGCGGGGGGCCATGGGTGACCGCGAAGGTCACCGCCTTCTGCCCATAGCGGAAGGTGCGGACGCCGATCCTGAGCGCCGCGCGCACGGGCGAGGCCCGGCCATCGGCGCCGATCACCAGCCGGGCGCGGGTGCGGGACCCATCGCTCAGCCGAACCAGCGCCTCTCGGTCCCTCGACACCATGCTCTCGAACCCGGTGCCGGGGCGGAAATCGACCTCGGGCAGCTCGGCAATCCTGGCGACCAGCTCGCGCCGCAGCAGCCAGTTGGGGACGTTCCAGCCGAACGGGTCCGAACCGATATCCGCGGCATTGAAATCCCGGATCAGCCGGGGCGTCGGCTCCGCGCCGCCAGCATCGACGATCCGCATGATCTGAAGCGCGGCAGCATCGGGTGCGATCCGGTCCCAGATCCCGGCCTCCGTTAGCAGAGCGCGTGCCGGCTGAAGGAGCGCCGTGGTCCGCAGATCCGCGCCCTCCGCCCGTTCCTCGGTGACCGGCGGCGCAGGATCGACGCAGATCACCGAGAACCCCGCCGCGCCAAAGGCGCAGGCCGCGGTCAGCCCGGCAATACCGCCGCCGGAGATCAGGATATCGGCCGTTTCCGTCATGGGGCGCAAGCTAGGGCAGGGCAGTGTGCCCGAAAAGCCCGGTCAGACGAGCTGCGACAAGAAACCGGTGAGGTCGTCGGTATGGTGGTGGATGTGGTCGGCCGGATGCGGGGCCGGGGCGACATGGATTGTGCGCATCCCCATCGCATGGGGGGCGGCGAGATTGCGGGTGTCGTCCTCGAACATCGCGCCCCGCTCCGGCGCCAGCCCGTCGAGCGCGAAGACCGCCTCGAATGCCGCCTGTTCCGGCTTCGGCCGATAGCCCGCATGTTCGACGCCGTAGACCGCGTCGAAGAGCCCGCCGAGGCCCCGGGCGGCCAGCACGCGCTGGGCATAAGGTTCAGAGCCGTTGGTATAGACGATGCGGCGGCCGGGTAGACGGGCGATGGCAAGTGCAAGCTCCGGCGCGGGCACCAGATGGCCGAGGTCGATATCGTGGACCGCGGCGAGATAGGGCTCGGGGTCGAGATCGTGCTCGGCCATCAGCCCGGCCAGGGTCGTGCCGTAGTCGCGCCAGTAATGGCGGCGCAGCCGGTCGGCCTCTCCCTCGGTCACGCCGAGGGCCTCCATCACATAACCCGTCATCCTGCGCTCGATCTGGTCGAAGAGCCGGGCCTCGGGCGGATAGAGGGTGTTGTCGAGGTCGAAGACCCAGGCGCGGACATGGGTGAAGGCGGCGGCGACCATGGCCGAGCCTTAACGGCGGGGACGAAGGGCCGCAACCGGGCCGGCTTGATCGGCCTCGGGGGAGGCGCGTATTGTGCCCCATCCCTGATGATCGGAGGGGTGATGAGCGACACGCGCGCGGGTCAGAGAGACGCCTACGACCTCATCCTCGAGGCCATCGACGGCGGCGTCTACGCCCCCGGCGACCGGCTTGTGGAGAGCGAACTGGCCGAGCGGTTCGGCGTGTCGCGGACACCGATTCGCGAGGCGCTGCAACGGCTCGAAACCCAGTCGCTGCTAACCCGCGACGGGCGCTCGCTGATTGTCGCCTCGCTTGACCATACCCAGCTGGCCGAGCTCTATGTGGTGCGCGGCGAGCTAGAGGGCCTGGCCGCGCGGCTCGCTGCCCGGCACGCGACGCCCGAGGAGATCCAGGTCTTGCGCGACATGCTGGAGGCGGACCACGCGCTGATCGGCGATCCCGAAGCGATGAGTCGGGCCAATCGTCGGTTCCACAAGCAGATCCATCTGGCCAGCCACAACCGGTTTCTGGTCCAGCAGCTCGACCTCGTGCATCGCTCGATGGCGCTGATGGCCTCGACTTCGATTGCCGCCGAGGGTCGACCGGCCGATACGCTCGCCGAACACGGCGTGATCGTGGCCGCTATCGAGGCCGGCGACGGCGAGGCCGCCGATGCCGCCCTGCGCAAGCACATCTCGAAGGCTTTCGCTACGCGGCTGCGCCTGGACGCGGAGGCGGTGGAAGCGGCGGAGTAGAGCCGCCTGGACCAGCCCGTTTCGCGTCCCGTTTCCGACCCGGCAGTTCGGCATTGATCTGGAGCGGCGGCTGATAGAGGCCGTGGGCCGTCTTGTCCCAGAAGAACGGCCGGCTCACCAGTTCCGCGAGCGCCTTGTAACAGGCCAGCACCGCCAGCGGGAAATAGAGATGCAGGCTCGGCGCCCATTTCATCAGGTCCGGCTTGCCGGCGCTGCGCACCGCGACCATGGCGGCGGTGATGTTAAGCAGTTCCGAAAACAGGAAGACCGCGCCGAGGGCGAGCAGCGACCAGCCCGGCACCAGTCCGGTGAACGGATGGCCGAGGCCGAAGAGCAGGAGCCAGAACGACCACAGCAACGGCGCGAGGGCAAAGGAGAGCAGCGTCCCGGCAAAGAGCACCTGAACACCGAAAAAGCGCCGCGGGCCCAACTCCCGCCAGAGCCGCCAGGGGCGGCGCATATGGACGAAATAGGTCACCCCATAGCCCTTGAGCCAGCGCGAGCGCTGTTTGACCCAGGGCCAGGCCCGGCAATTCGCTTCTTCGGCGGTCACCGTGTCGATCAGTTCGGTCCGGTAGCCGGCCCGGGCCAGGCGCAACCCGAGATCGGCATCCTCGGTGACGTTGTGGGCATCCCAGCCGCCGAGCTCCTCCAGCGGCGCACGGCGGAAGAACAGCGTCGTGCCGCCGAGCGGGACGACAAGGCCGAGCCGCTCCAGCCCCGGCAGCATGATCCGGAACCAGGTCGCGTATTCGAGCGTAAAACAACGCGCGAGCCAGTTCGACCTCGCATTGTAGAAATCGAGGATGCCCTGGAGGCAGGCGACATCGGCGCCGCGGGCGGCGAACCGGGCCACAACCTTGCGGATCTGATCGGGTGCCGGTGCGTCCTCGGCATCGTAGACCCCGATGATCGAGCCACGGGCGAAATCGAGGGCGTAGTTCAGGGCGCGGGGCTTGGTCTTCAGGGTGCCTTCGGGGACCACGATGACCCGGATCCAGGGCGGCATCTCGGCGGCGGCGATGGCATTGCGCGTGGTCAGGTCGCCGGATTCCATGATCAGGCAGATATCGAGCAGTTCGCGCGGATAATCGAGAACCCAGAGCCGGTGCAGCAGGTGGCCGGCAATCGCCCGCTCGCGAAACAGCGGCACCAGAATCGAGACCGTCGGGAGCCGCGCCGGCACCGGTTCCGCCCCGTCCTGCGGCGCCGCGCGGCGCCCGGCCAGATAGGCCGCAAACACCGCGAATTTCAGCATCATGCTGAACAGCAGAGTCAGAATGGCCAGGCCGGTCAGCGTCACGAAGGTGGCGCGGGGAAACAGCATCGCCGCCTCGACAAGCAGGACCAGCAGCACCGCGACGGTCGCCAGCGCGACGCGCCAGCTCCAGGATCGGCTGCTCATCGCGTCGGCGACCCTCGTCTCGGCCCGGACGGTCAGGCGGTGGTCGGCGACCCGTTTGAGCGCGGTGTGCAGGCCGGTCTCCGTCGTGACTGCCATCGAAACCTGACCGAAGCAGGCGGTCAGCGCGGCGCGGTGGCGGGCGATCTCTTCCGGCCGGCAGGTCAGCACGACGATCGTGCCGCCGACCCGGCGCCAAGGCAGGATGCCCTCACGGGCACAGATGTCGGCGCCGAAGGTCTGAACCAGGTCGGGATCGGGAAGGTCCGCCACCGGGTCGATCACCATCGCGCCGAGCGCGCCCGCCTCGGCCTCGGCGACGGCCTCGCCCGGCAGGGCAAGACCGAGGCGCAGCGCATCCGGCAGCCGGACGTCGAGCCGCTGGGTCCGGGCGGTCATCTCGCGCAGCCGGCGATCGCTGAGAAATCCCATCCGCACCAGCGCCTGCCCCGTCGAATCGCCGCCGGGCAAGGCCCTGCGCAATCCGGGCGCCGCCCACATCCTGTCCCGCCGATCCGCCGTCACATCCGTCCCTCCGGTCGCCGCATGTAAGCATCGGAGGGATTAACGGATGGTTAACCAAGATCGGGATCGCTGCAGGGGCGGCCGCCGGTTTCAGACGGCGCGCCGCTCCATGGCCGCGGCGAAGCGTTCGAAGAGGTAGTAGCTGTCCTGCGGCCCGGGGCTCGCCTCGGGGTGATACTGCACCGAGAAGACCGGGCGGTCGGCCATCCGCAGCCCGCAATTCGATCCGTCGAAGAGGCTGACATGGGTCTCGACGACGCCGGGGGGGAGCGACTGGCTGTCGACCGTGAAGCCGTGGTTCATCGAGGTGATCTCGACCTTGCCGGTCTCCAGATCCTTCACCGGATGGTTGGCGCCGTGATGACCGTGGTTCATCTTGATCGTCTCGGCGCCGAGCGCCAAGGCGAGCATCTGGTGGCCGAGACAGATCCCGAAGACCGGCAGGTCGGTGGTGTCGAGCACGTCCCGGATCATCGGCACCGCATAATCCCCGGTTGCCGCCGGGTCGCCGGGACCGTTGGAGAGGAAGAGGCCGTCCGGGTTCTGGGCCAGCACATCCGCGGCGGTCGCCGTCGCCGGCAGCACCGTCACGTCGCAGCCCGCCGAAGCGAGGCAGCGCAGGATGTTCCGCTTCGCCCCGTAATCGAGCGCCACGACGCGGTGGGACGGCGCCTGCTGCCGGCCGAAGCCTTCGGGCCAGGCCCAGCGGGTCTCGTCCCAGCGGTAGGATTGCGCGCAGGTCACTTCGCGGGCCAGATCGCGCCCCTCGAGGCCCGAAAAGGCCCGGGCGGCCTTCACCAGCGCGTCGATGTCGAAGGCGCCATCGGGATCGTGGGCGAGCGCGATATGGGGCGCGCCCTGCTGACGGATCGCCCGGGTCAGCCGCCGCGTGTCCACGCCGCCGATCCCGATCCGCCCGCGCCGCGCCAGCCAGTCCGAGAGATCGCCCGCCGCGCGCCAGTTCGACGGCTCGGTCGGGTCCCATTTCACCACCATCCCCTCGGCCACCGGATCATTGGCCTCGTCATCCTCGGCATTCACGCCGACATTGCCGATATGGGGGAAGGTGAAGGTCACCACCTGCCCGGCATAGGACGGGTCGGTCATGATCTCCTGATAGCCGGTCATCGCGGTGTTGAAGCAGAGCTCGGCGGTGCGTTCGCCGGTTGCGCCGAAGCCGCGCCCGAAGAACAGCGTCCCGTCGGCGAGCGCAAGACAGGCGGTCGGGTGGTCTGGCGTCTCGGCACTCATCGCGGGCCCCCTCGGTGCGGCATCCGCGCGTTCCTAGGCAGGCCCACGCCGCCGGTCAAGGGCCGGCCAAGGAAGGGGCCGCGGCGGTTGTCAGGGCGCGGCGGGGGGCCTATCTTCGGGCCTTCGGGAGACCACATATAGGTATCGGAATGGACATGCGCAGCCGGGTCAGCACGGCCCTGAAGGATGCGATGAAGAACAAGGAGAGCGGGCGGCTCTCCACCCTGCGGCTGATCAATGCGGCGATCAAGGATCGCGAGATCGCCGCGCGGGGAGAAGGCGAGGGGAGCGAGGTGGGGGATAGCGACGTGCTCGCGATCCTCGGCAAGATGGTCAAGCAGCGTCAGGAAAGTGCCCGGGCCTATGAGGAGGGCGGACGGCTCGATCTGGCGGAGAGCGAGCGGGACGAGATCACGGTGATCGAGGAGTTCCTGCCCCGTCAGCTCTCCGACGATGAGGTTGAGGCGGCGATCGGCGCGGCAATCGGGGAGGTCGGCGCCGAGACGATCCGCGATATGGGCAAGGTCATGGGGGTCCTGAAGGGGCGGCACCAGGGTCAGATGGATTTCGGCCGGGTCGGACCGATGGTCAAGGAACGCCTCGGGTGACCCGAGGCGGGCAGGGTGCGTCTCAGCCTAGTGATCCGACCGGTGGCGGTGGCCGAGTTTTCGACGAAAACTCGGTCCTGATCTTCGCGAAGATCAGGTCTCCGGCCCGAGGGACCTCCGGGGGCGTGGCAAAGCGCCAGGGTCCGGGCGCGGGACGGCCTTTCGAAAGGCCGTCACCACGCGCTTTCGAAAGCGCGTCCTGAAGCGCCGCCTGCGGCGCTTCTTCTAAGGCGCGTCGACGCGCCTTCCCCCGTCGTGGGGGCCGGGCATCTCATTGTCCGTGATCGAGTTGCCTCAGTTTCGTAAGTCCGCCGTGACCCTCGTTTTGCGAAGCGCGCGCCCGTCGAGGATCAGAAGCCCCAGTCCCAGGAGCCCGAGCCCGGCGAAGACGTTGGGCGACAGGGTCTCACCCAGCACAACCGCGCCGAGGCCGATGGCGACAGGCGGAATCAACAGGGTCACCAGCATCGTGTTCCCCGCTCCCGCCATGGCCAGGATACGGTAGTAGAGCAGGTAGGCGCCAGCGGTCGCGACCAGTGTCAGATAGGCCAGGGCGGCCAGGGTCTCGGCCGGCAGGGCGAGGGTCGGCGCCCCGTCGATCCAGACTGCCGCTGGCACGGCGATGAGGGACGAGGCCGTCAGCATCCCCGCCGCCGACACCTCGGGGGCCAGGGACCCCAGCCGGGTCCGGGCCCAGACCGATGCCAGGGCGTAGGAGATGGTGCCGCCGATCACCGCGAGCTGCGCGAGCGAGGTGATGTCGAAGCTTCTGAGGCTCTCCAGCCCGATCGCCACCGCAACCCCGGCGAACCCCAAAGCGATGCCGAGGCTGCGGCGCCGGGTCAGGCGCTCATCGGCCAGAAAGAGCGCGGCAGCCAGGGCGCCGAAGATCGCGGTGCCGGCATTGAAGACGGCTGTGAGCCCGGTGGGGATGTGGAGCTGCCCCCAGGCCATCAGCCCGAAGGGCACGACGTTGTTGAGCAGGCCCATGACAAGCAGCGCCCCCTAGATCCGGGGCTCGCGTGGCACCGGCAGGCGGCGGATCGCGACCCAGAGCCAGAGCGCCAGGGCGGCCCAGAACACCCGGTGCGCGACGGAGGTCACAAATCCCATCTCGTCGAGGGTCAGGCGGATCGCGAGGAACGATCCGCCCCAGATCAGGCCAAGCGTGAAGAGTTCGATCCAGGCGCGGGGGGTGAGGGTCGGGACGGTCATACCTCCTCTTCGCCCGTTGCCGCCCGTCCTGCGACCCGGTTCCTGCGCAAAGGCCGGTCAGGTGCGGCCGAGGCGGTGCGAGAGGTCGCGGTAGAGGTCCTGCCGCTCCTCCTCGCTCAGAAACGCGCCGATCTCCACCTCGCGGCCCGCGCCCTTGAGCGTCACATAATGCTTCACCGGCCCGCCCTCGTCATGGAGCGTCACGCGCACCCAATGCGGGTTCGCGGTCCAGTCCTGCCGGTCCCCGCGCGGATTGTGCCGGGTCAGGGTGATCCGTTCCGGCCAGAGGCGGAGTTCTTCGAGGACCTCGCCATCCCGGTAGCTGCGGTTGAGCGCCAGCCAGAGCCCGCCGAAGACCACAAGGAAGAAGGGCAGCACGCCCCAGACCACCGGACTGCCGAGCACCGCGAGGAGCGGCACGGCGATCAGCAGGGCTGTGGCGCCCATGAAGGCCACGAAGTGCTTCCTGAGGAGCGAGCGATAAGGCCAGAGATGCAGCTCCGCCTCGGGCGGCGGGCCGTCGGCGGCCTCGGGGCTCTCGATCCATTCATAGGGCATGCCGGGATCGTCCGATGTTCCGCGCCGGCCCGCAAGGGGCGGGCTTGCGATCCGCGCTGCCCCGGCGGAGATTGCGCCATGGCCGATCCCTTTGCCGAGAACCTCGGATACCTGCTGAACCGCTGCGGCGGGCAGATGGCGGCGCGGTTCGAGCGGGCGCTGGAGCCTTACGATATCAGCATCGCGCAATGGGGGGCGCTGCTCGCGATCCATGAGCGGGGGGCGGCGGCGCCGTCGGAGATCGCGGCGCGGGTCGGCATCGACCGCGGCGCGACGACCCGGCTGATCGCCCGGATGGAGGCCAAGGGCCTCGTGGAGCGGCGGGCCCACGAGGCCGATGGCCGTTCGGTGATGCTGTCGCTCAGCCCGCATTCGGCGGCGCTGATGCCGGAGCTTCTGGCGCTCTCCCGTAAGGTGAACCGCGAGGCGCTGGGCCTCCTGCCCGAGACCGAGGCAACGGCACTGCTCCGGGCGCTGCGGCGGCTCTCGGACGGCCTCCGGGACTGATCCAGAAAAAAGCGATGGCGGGCGTTGACGGATCGCCGAGGTCAAACTAATTGCCTAGGCAATTAAATGGTCCAATGGAGGTTCAGATGACCGAAGACAGGATGACACGGCGCGAGGTGCTGGCCGTTGGCGCGGCAGGTTTGGCGGCGGGGGCGCTGGGCGCGGGTGCCGCCCGGGCCCAGGGGATCGAGGGCTCGGCCCTCGTCACCGGGTGCAGTTCCGGTTTCGGCCGGCTCTCCGCGCTGGAACTGGCCCGGGCCGGCATTCCGACCCTTGCCACCATGCGCGACCCGGCGGGCGCCAATGCCGAGGCGGCGGAGAGCCTGAGGGCCGAGGCCGGCGATGCACCGCTCCGGATCGCCGCGCTCGACGTGCGCGACCGCGACAGTGTGGCGACGGCCGTGGCGGAAGCGGAGGCACTCGGGCCTTTGGAGATGGTCGTCAACAATGCCGGCTACATCCTCGCCGGGTCCATCGAGCTTCATGACGAGGCGGATGTCCTGGCCCAGTTCGACACCAACCTCGTCGGCTATCACCGGCTGATCCGCGCCGCCCTGCCGGGGATGCGCGCCCGGGGAAGGGGCCTTGTCGTGCAGGTCAGTTCCGGGCTCGGGCGGATCGTGTTCCCGACCCAGGGCTGGTACGTCGCCACCAAGTTCGCGATCGAGGGGATGTCCGAGGCTCTGGCCTATGAACTCGTGCCCCTCGGCGTGGACCTGACGATCGTCCAGCCGACCCAGTACGCGACACAGTTCCTGCCCAATGGCCGGCGTTACTTCGAGGACCTTGTCAGCCGGATCGATGCCGAGCGGGCCGCGGCCTATGCGGACCAGATCGGGATGACGCGGTTCGGATTGCAGGACGATCCGGCGGCGCCGGACGCCCGCGAGGTGGCCCGCGCGATCCGGGAGCTGGCGGAGATGGAACCGGGGCGGCGTCCTCTGCGGCGCATCGTGTCGCCGGAGCCCTTCGGCCTCGAACAGATCAATGGCGGGCTCGCGGCGGCGCAGGATGCGGTGTTCGAGGGCTCGCCCTTTGCCGAGTGGCGGGCAATGGTCACCGACTAGTGCATCATGAGACCGACCTGAACCGGCCACGTCGCCTTGGGCCGGGAGCGGGCCTTCGGCGCCGGGCAGTTCAGCGCGAAACACCGCTTGCCCCGCGCAGCACGGCGCGTATGCGCCCGGGTCGCCATTGTCGCGGTCGCCCATTGAGGCGCCATTGGTCCGAGCCCAATGGCGACGGTCCGAGTGACAATGGCGACACCTCCCCCCGGGAGGGCCGCCTTCGAAACGGATGTTGTGCGCGTGGCGATGCAGACGAGGGAGCTGACGGGCCGAGCCAATGTCATGGGCCCACCCGAGGTCGGTCCGGCCGCATGCGCGCCGTGGCCCAGATGTCCGTTCACCGCCCATAGGTCCGGTTCTATCTGATCTCGTCAGGCTCTAGCAGCGTCCGGAACGACAAAGGCCCCGGCGTTCCTGCCGGGGCCTCTTCTAGTTGGTTCAGGTCCCGCTAATGGGCGTGCTTGTTGTCCCACTCGCTCTGCTTCGGGAGCGTCTCGAACGTGTGCTCCGGCGGCGGCGAGGGCAGCGTCCATTCCAGCGTGTCGGCCCATTCGTTCCACGGGTTCGGCGCGGTGCAGTTCTTTGGCGCCAAGAGCGTCCGGAACAGGATCACCAGGAAGAACACGAAGGAGGCGAAGGCGATATAGGCGCCGATCGAGCTGACATAGTTCCAGAGCGCGTAAGCCTCGGGATAGTCGATATAGCGCCGCGGCATGCCTTGGCGGCCGAGGAAATGCTGCGGGAAGAAGGTCAGGTTGGCACCGATGAACATCGACCAGAAATGCAGTTTGCCGGCCCATTCCGGCAGCGCCCGCCCGGCCATCTTCGGCAGGTAGAAATAGATGCCGGCGAAGATGCCGAAGACCGCGCCGAGGCTCATCACATAGTGGAAATGCGCCACCACGTAATAGGTGTCGTGATAGGCCCGATCCACCGCGGCCTGGCTCAGCACGATGCCGGTCACGCCGCCCACGGTGAACAGGAACAGGAAGCCGAAGGCCCAGAGCATCGGCGTCTTGAACTCCACCGAGCCGCCCCACATCGTCGCGATCCAGGAGAAGATCTTCACCCCCGTGGGCACCGCGATCACCATTGTCGCCAGCATGAAGTAGCTCTGCTGGGTCAGCGACATGCCCACCGTGTACATGTGGTGGGCCCAGACCACGAAGCCGAGGACACCGATGGCGATCATCGCCCAGACCATCGGCAGATAGCCGAAGATCGGCTTCTTGGAGAAGGTCGCGATCACATGGCTGATGATCCCGAAGGCCGGGATGATGATGATGTAGACCTCCGGATGGCCGAAGAACCACAGGATATGCTGGTAGAGGATCGGGTCGCCGCCCTGGGACGGATCGAAGAAGCCGAAGCCGAAATTGCGGTCCATCAGCAGCATGGTGATCGCGCCAGCGAGCACCGGCAGGGCCAGCAGGATCAGCCAGGCGGTCACGAAGATCGACCAGGCGAAGAGCGGCACCTTGAAGAGCGTCATGCCCGGGGCGCGCATGTTCAGGAAGGTGGTGATGATGTTGATCGCGCCGAGGATCGAGGAGGCGCCGGAGAGGTGGACCGCGAAGATCGCGAGATCCATCGACATGCCGCCCTCATTGGTCGAAAGCGGCGGGTAGAGCACCCAGCCCACGCCGGAGCCCATCTGGCCGTTGCCGCCGGGCGACAGCATCGAGGCCACGCCCATGGAGGCGCCGGCGACAAAGAGCCAGAAGCTGAGATTGTTGAGCCGCGGGAACGCCATGTCCGGCGCGCCGATCTGGAGCGGCATCAGATAATTGCCGAAGCCGCCGAAGAGCGCCGGAATCACCACGAAGAACATCATCAGGACGCCGTGATAGGTGATCAGGACGTTCCAGAGATGGCCGTTTGGCGTACAATCCTCTGTGGCCGCAGCGATAAAGCGCATCCCCTCGAGGCACATATACTGCACGCCCGGGGCCTGAAGCTCCATCCGCATGTAGATCGTGAAGGCGACGGCGATGAAGCCCAGCGTGCCCGACACGAAGAGATAGAGGATGCCGATGTCCTTGTGGTTGGTGGACATGAACCAGCGGGTGAAGAACCCGCGTTCGTCGTGGTCCTCATGCCCCTCTACGGTCGCGTCGGCCATCCAGGATCTCCCGTTTCGGCTACAGGCTGCACGCCGCTCACGGGCGGCGGGTCGGAGTTTTGAGAGGTTCTAGACCGGGTGTCGGGTGGGGGCAATATTCCACGGATGAAATATGTGGGCCAGAATGGCGCAGGGGCCGGCGCGACGGCCGGCCCCTGGTCTGAGGTCGTGCGACCCGCGTCGCATTTCCCGTCTGGATCGAATCGGCTTTCCCGGCCTTTCGCCTTCCGCTCAAACGCAAAAACCGATGCGTGTTTAGACGAGAACTGGAAACGCTCCGGATCAGAAGAACCCCATCGGGTTCTCGTCGTAGCTGACCAGGAGGTTCTTGGTGTTGCGGTAATGGTCGAGCATCATCTTGTGGTTCTCGCGCCCGATCCCCGACTTCTTATAGCCGCCGAAGGCCGCGTGAGCGGGATAGTGGTGATAGCAGTTGGTCCAGACCCGGCCCGCCTCGATCGCGCGGCCCATCCGGAAGGCGCGGTTGCCATCCCGCGTCCACACCCCGGCGCCGAGACCGTAGGAAGTGTCGTTGGCGATCTCGATCGCCTCCGCCTCGTCCTTGAAGGTGGTCACCGACAGAACCGGTCCGAAGATCTCCTCCTGGAAGATGCGCATCGAGTTGGTGCCGCGGAACACGGTCGGTTCGATGAAACAGCCCTCGTTCAGCCCGCCGCCGAGCTTGGCGACATCGCCGCCGACGAGCACTTCGGCGCCTTCTTCCCGGCCGAGCTTCAGATAGCCGGTGATCTTTTCCATCTGCTCGGTCGAGGCCTGGCTGCCGATCATCGTCTCCATCTGGAGCGGATTGCCCTGCTTGATCTGCCTCACCCGGTCGACGGCCCGCTCAAGGAAGGCATCGGCGACATCCTCCTGCACCAGCGCGCGGCTCGGGCAGGTGCAGACCTCGCCCTGGTTGAGCGCGAACATCGCGAAGCCTTCGAGGCACTTGTCGAAGAACGCATCGTCACGGTCCATGATGTCGGCGAAGAAGACATTGGGCGACTTGCCGCCCAGTTCCAGGGTCACCGGGATCAGGTTCTCGGCGGCGGCGCGCATGATGATCTGGCCGGTTGAGGTCTCGCCGGTGAAGGCGAGCTTGGCGATCCGGTCGGAATTGGCCAGCGCCGCGCCGGCCTCCGGGCCGAAGCCGTTGACGACATTGATGACACCGTTCGGGACCAGATCGCCGATCAGCTCCATCAGCACGAGGATCGAGGCCGGGGTCTGTTCGGCCGGTTTCAGCACCACCGCGTTGCCGGCGGCAAGCGCCGGGGCGAGCTTCCAGACCGCCATCAGGATCGGGAAGTTCCACGGGATGATCTGGCCGACCACGCCGAGCGGCTCGTGGAAATGGTAGGCATAGGTATTGGCGTCGATCTCGGCGATGGAGCCCTCATCGGCCCGGATCACCCCGCCGAAATAGCGGAAATGGTCCACCGCCAGGGCCAGATCGGCATTGACCGTCTCGCGGATCGGCTTGCCGTTGTCGAGCGTTTCGGCCACCGCGAGCCGGGTCAGGTTCTCCTCGATCCGGTCCGCGATGCGGAAGAGCAGCGTCGAGCGTTCGGCGAGCGAAGTGCGGCCGAAGGCGGGTGCCGCGGCATGGGCGGCGTCGAGCGCGGCCTCGACATCGGCGGCGTCGGAGCGGGCGACCTCGCAGATCGTCTCGCCGGTGATCGGGGTGGCGTTCTCGAACCACTTGCCGGAGCGCGGGTCGACGAATGCACCGCCGATATAGTTGCCGTAACGGGCCTTGTAGGGAAATTCGATGCCAAGGTGGCTCGCATCGAGCGCGGCGCTCGGGCCGGTGGCGTTGGTGTGGACGTTCATGGGGGTCCTCCTCTGTGGATTTGCAACGGCCCTGACTGGCTCTGGCTGGCTTGTGGACGCGGCACCGAACGTCCCGGGCGGCGCAGCAGGGCCATCGGGATCGTGGGCGCGGCGAACCCTTGCTGGGGTGCCGGGGCGGACCGTTCGGGTCGTGCCGTTCGGAATGTACCGGTTGCGCCGTTCCGTTCTCCTCAACCGGAAGGCGGCCCGGGCGGCCTGGAGGTCGCCAGTCTTGTCTAGGTCCGAATCTGCCGTTGCGTCACCGGGGCGGAGCGTCGCAGTCAGGCGGCCGATAGGGTCTTGGCAAAGCTCCGCCGGAGCGCCAGGTCGAGATCGTCCATCGTCACCGGCAGTCCGAGATCGACGAGGCTGGTGACACCGTGGCCGGTGATCCCGCAGGGCACGATGCCGTCGAAATGGCTCAGGTCGGGATCGACATTGATCGAGATGCCGTGAAAGCTCACCCATTTGCGCAGGCGGATGCCGATGGCGGCGATCTTGTCCTCGCGGGGTGTGCCGTCGGGCAGGGGCGGCTTCTCGGGCCGCGCGACCCAGACGCCGACGCGGCCCTCGCGAACCTCGCCGCGGATGTTGAACTCGGCCAGTGTGGCGATGATCCAGGCCTCAAGCGCGGCGACGAAGGCCCGGATGTCACGCCTCCGCCGGTTCAGGTCGAGCATCACATAGGCCACGCGCTGGCCGGGCCCGTGATAGGTGTATTGCCCGCCGCGATTGGTCTCGAAGACCGGGAACCGCTCGGGATCGGTCAGATCGGCGGGCTTGGCGGAGGTGCCAGCCGTATAGAGCGGCGGATGTTCGAGGAGCCAGACCGCCTCGCCTGCCATGCCCGCCGCGATGGCCTCGGCGCGGGCCTCCATCTCCGCGACCGCGGTCTCGTAGCCGGTGAGGCCGGGGGAGGTGATCCACTCGACCAACGGCTCAGCCCCGTCGAGCCGAAGGACCGGCTGCACGATGGGGGCCATGCCGGCGATCCGGCCGCGGCGTCGGGATGAGCGTCATGGACCCGATGTAGGGAAGTCTGTGCGGGCACGCCAGAGGCCCGGATTTTTGGGCCTTGAGCCAAGGCGGGCACTTCGCTAAGAGGCCGGACACCAAGCCGGGACAGTGCGGTCGTGGCGGAATTGGTAGACGCGCAGCGTTGAGGTCGCTGTGGGGTAACACCCGTGGAAGTTCGAGTCTTCTCGACCGCACCATTCTCTTCCCCCTGAAAACTAAGAAAAGTCAGTAAAACAAGGGCCTTGGCGCCACGTTTGTGTCACATTTTGTGCTACATTTTGTGTTACACGGCTGTAGCACAAAGTGGAGAATCAGCATGGCGCGGAAAGTGGACGGGGCGCAGATCAGGGGCGGCAGGTATTACCTCAACATTCGGATTCCGGTGGAGGCGAGGGCGGCATTCGACGGGAAGACGCATCTTCGGGATGCGCTCAAGACCGCTGACCCGAAGGTCGCCGAACAGAAGGTCACGCTGGCACGAGCGCAGATTATCGAAGCGGAGAACAGCGCCCGTCAGGGCGCCAATCTGTCCGACGCGATAGCCGCGCTCCCCGCCGATCAGCGCCGCCTACTGGACGATGCAGGCGGTCTCGACGGGCTCTTGAAAGAGTATGAGCGTAGCAGGGTCGCCGCCGCTTTCACGGCAGTGGGGGACGATTACGGCGAGCCGCTAGACCCTCGCGAGGCGCGTCTACAAGAGGCGCAGGACAGGGCCGCTCACAACGTCATGGTTGACGAAGCGAAGCGCGAAGCGAAAGCGCTGACTGCACTCGGGCAGGCCGTGGCACCGCTCACCGTTGCCGCCGGTGTGACCGGTCTGCGCGAGCTAGCCGCTGCCTACTGTGAAGCGAAGAACACGGCTCCGGGGACGCGAGAAGCCATTGAGGCGGTGGTCAGGCGGTTCATTGAGTATCACGGCGACGTGGCGCTAGAAGACCTGACCACTGCCCATCTGCGCGAGTATGCGACCGCCGCCAAAGGTCTGCCGCGTGTCACGTCCTCGAAGAAACTGAGGGGAATGGCGATGCCCGACCTGTTGCGCGTTGCCAAGGCGCAGGGGCTCGAAACGATAGGCGAGTCGACGCTGGACCGGCACGTGTCCATGCTCAAGGCGCTCACCGCCTTCGCCGTCCCTCAAGGCTTCATGATCACCGACCCTTGGGCTCAGTTTAAGGTCATCCGCCCCCGGACCAAACATGCCACGAAGACCAAGGCCCGCGCACCATTCGTGCCCACCGACGCCGCCCGGATACTCGCCTACGCCCGGAACGAATACGACCCGGCGACTATCGACCGGTGGGCGCCGGTCTTGGCCTGTTATCAGGGCGCGAGGCGCGAAGAGATTGGCCAGATGGTGGTGGGCGATATCTTTGAGAGTGATGGCGTGTGGGCCATGCGGATCACCGATCTGGAAGACGGGCAGCGGATCAAGAACGCGGTGAGCTTGAGGACGATACCGCTGCACCCCAAGGTCATCGCCGAAGGTTTTACGACGTTTGCGAAAGGGCAGGGCGGGCGTGACGGGTATCTGTTCAGCGAAAAAGAGCGGTGGAGCAGCAAGCTTAGGCTGATGACACCGGACGCGCGTGAGCGCGTGACAGAACGCTATGGCAAGCGCTTCTCGCGGATGTTGCGCGAGAAACTGGATATCAAAGACGGGCGGTATGTCTTTCATAGCTTCCGCCACCTTTGGGAAGACGCCGCCGAAGATGCGGAGATGCCGCAAACACATCGGCGAGCGCTGGCAGGGCGGTCCAAGGCGGGCGATAGCCAAGCTGGATATGGTGACGGGCCGCAATTGAAAGCGCTGGCGAAGAGTTTGGCGAAGATTGATCCGCTAACTAATTGAATTAAAACAATTGACCCGTTTTCACAATTAGCTTGTATTTATACTATATATCTATATAGTGGAGGCAATAGGACGTAATTGCGTCGTATTCCATTTCCCCAATAATGATTGGAAAACACACCATGGCGATTAATAGCGCATCCTCATTCAAGAAGATGCTTGACGATGACGAAAAGAACGGTGGCGAATTGAAATACCGCGCTCAGACGATTGCGGCAGGCTACCTCAATGCTTGCGCGGAGCGCGGAATAAAGAACGTCACGATTGAGGACCTCTATTCTCTCTCCGCAGTGCAATTGCATATCCTTCTGAATGAGCCGGTTCAAGAGGGTATAGATTGGATTACGGAAGGTGAGCAAAAGGGCATCGCGGGCTTTCAAACTGCGAAAGACAATCGCGAATTGATGGAAGCTCTGGGCGATGAGTCCGACGCAGCTAAGAAATTGGCAGCCGAAGAGAAGTTGGCCAAAGCAATGAGCGAACTCAGCCCCGCCGAGCGCATGCGTCGCGCGCGAGAAATGGGCCAGAGTTTCCCCGGGCGAAAGACCGGCGAGGGTGAGAAGAATGAGCTAGATGCCTCTGCGAAAGCGGCAGAAATCAAGAAGCTGGAATCGGCTCCAGCATGGTTGAAAATGAAGCGCGCGAGGGAGCTTGGGCTATGAGTAAGCAACTATATGTGAGTCGAGACGATCTTTCCGCATCGCTCAACATGTCCCCGCATCATTTTTCAATGGTCTTGTCGGTAATTGGCTATCCGAAAGGTGAGATTGCGCGTATTCAGTCCACCCGCGCAAGTCACGCGTCGATGAAGGGCTATCCTTTAGAATCTTCTATTCACTTCCTGCGGAACCGTGTGGAGCGTTTTGACGACGCGTCGGAGGCGGAATTGCGCAAGCGCGCGCGTCCAGCGCGTCATGGAAGCTAACGAAGACGGCTCTGCGCCGTTGGCCAACGAAGCGGACGAAAATTTCGCGAGGTTGGTGGCGCTCGAAGGTCTCAGCTTCCAAGACGCTTTCATTGAATCGCGTCCCGGACCTCGCCGTCAGAAGTCAGATTCGACGCGAGTCCTCGCGTCGCGGCTAGCCAAGAAAACAGAGGCGAGGCGGTTGTATCTGGCCCGGCGGGCTGCGGACAAGAGGCCCGCCGTGGTGCGCACCGACCGTCAGAGCATACTTCTGTTGATGGACCGCGTGACGACCTCGATGCGGCGTGCTGCGGAGCTTGCAGCAAAGCACGGTGACAGCAAGTTGGCCAACAGCCTACGTGCCTCTCTCACGGTCCATGTGGGCCGCCATAGCCGCGTCTCGCAACGGCTGGAACGACCGGCCCCGGCGAGCGACCCGGAAGATGATGAGGTTTATGTAATGGCCCGGCGCATTTTGGAAATGAAAGATGAGTGTTGAGGCGTTAGTATTCGTTTGTTCGGAATCCCTCACTGAATTGGAGACGCTGACCGCCAGTCTGGACGGCACCAACCCGAAGACAATTAGCGCCCGACTCCGGCAGATTGGCGATGTGGCGGCGACGCTAAGTGGCGGGCTGGACAAATTGTCGAAATTTATGGATGAACTGCCCACAGACGATCCAAATGCAATAGCGAAAGGGCCGCCCGTGCCACGAGATGATGGCGGACTCCTATTGCAAGCGGCACAGGTATTAGTCGATGAATTGGAGGGTGAAATTGATGGTGGGACGAAAAGTAGGACGGAACTCAACCGAGAATCAAACGATTATTCTGACGCGGCAAGGAAAGCTCACGAAGCCGAGCGGCGCGGCGATAACTGAGCCAATTAGTTAGCCGTTCGACCTGATTTGCGATCCAACAGATAGCTTGGTTCAAGTCAAATCGCCCGAGCATTTCCGCGAGTCGCTTGTTTCGCTCCTATTGCGATTGGGAGTGAACCGCGATGTGGACGAACTGATTGCCAGCGCCACGAATCTCAAGCCGAAAGAGCATGAATCTCTGACACACTGGCAAATACAAGCAAAGCGTCGTTTGGCGCGGCAAGCAATAAGTGGTCAGGCACTTATTGAATAATTGAATCGGCGAGGTTGTTTTTTGGACGCTTCCAATCTCGCCTAAACTGGCGTCCGTCGCGTTTGTGTCATAACCGCGACGGGCGCCCCCTTTTCCCGATAAACTGTAACCTCCGAATCCCGAATAGGAAAAGAGATGAAAGATACATTAGAAATGCAATTCGATTTTTGTCGCAAGACGCGGGCAAAGGCTCACTTGTTCTTAGCCAAGGCTCTAGCGGATCAGGGCGACATTGGCGAGGCCTACGCCGAAGTTGTTAGCTACGCCGAATTCCCGGGTGAGATTCTTGAATTGGCCCGCGCCGTTGACTGTTATCTAGCTGCCAAGGCGGGCGGAGAGCCTGTCCGTGTAGATGCTAGCGCGCTGCGTCGCAGCTTTGGTGCAGAGGCGAATTGGGCGTTGAGGCTATGCGGTGTCCGCCCCGTGAACAAGGGCCGTGATCGGATTTGGACGGACGCGCTCAACGGCGAAGAGGCGGTGCCAGTGACCTTGCCGCCCGATCTGTTGGAAGCGTGGTGGTCCGATACATGATATTTAGTGATGTATTGTTGGGCCAACATTACGAACAGTGACGATTAGGCGGGTGATTACCCTGCGTTTCCTACCCAATCGCTTGCGACTGGTAGGACTGTCGCCGGAGTCGAAATTTAGCTACTGAGAAATTACTTGACAATTGGAAATGCAGCCAACCGCGCAGGGGCTGACAGAACCGAATCAGTCATGTAGAAGTGAAAGTGGCTCACCACGCGCCCTTGCCGGGGCGTCCATCGGGAAAGAAAACGATGGAAGGGTGAGCCAAAGATTTGAACAGACCTTTGATACCGCAAAGAACGCCAGTGCGTCAATAGAAAGCGGGTCACGGTCGCATAGATGGAAGAATTAACTTGAGCAATCTTGAACGGCTCTTTGAGTCTCAGCAAGCGCACGGCGCGCTTTGGGATTTGCCCTATTCCGACGGTTTTCAGGATGATTACGCAAGCATCCTCATGGAAGAGGCTCACGCTGATCTGGAGCGCTTGATATACCAGAAGAACGATGCTGCGTTCTGTGAGGATCAAGGACGTGCCCTGCCTAAGCGGGGCGTGCTGACTCGCACCTTGGATAATGTGCTTTTCAGCACGGCGCTTGCCGAGTCCGAAGAGATTAGGCTTGAACTAGGCATCGAGGATGCGACCTGTTTGGGCGAGACCTTGCTTGAATTGATTGAGGACCCATGCTGGCCGCGTGACCTTCTGCTTGGCCGCGTTCAGGATAAGTTGGGCTATAGCGAAGGGCAGGTCCGAAAGGCATACCGCGAAGCCGCGCGACGCGTTTCCTCGGCTCAGATTGAATGTGCGACGCCGTTGCCGCCCAAGCCGCCGCAGAAGGACGACCGGTCAGCCGTCTATCGTGTGATAGACAAGGCTCTCGCCGCCCTTCCGCGCGAGGTCACCGACCTGAAACTTAATCAGGCAGTCATTGGAATCGCCAAGCGCTCCGACTTCGACCGCAATGCGAAAGACTATCTGGTCGGACAGATCGCCGCCAATACCTACATGGGCAAGACCGCCGCCCGGGAGACGGTCAAAGACGCTGAGAAGATAGTGACAGGGGCGAAGCGGCCTAAAGCGCGAAAGGGGCACGGGGTCATTGTCTTGGGAGATCACCGCGCTGACAGCGACGCCGCCTATAAGATCATGACGACGCAAGGTGACGACCCAGACATCTTCCAGAACGGCGGGCGGATGACTGAGGTGTTGGAAGACGAAAACGGTAACATCCGTATCGGCGCAATCCTAAAACCGCGCTTTAAGGGCGGGCACCTTGAGGAGCGTATAGACTTCTACCGCGAGACGGCGAAGGCGACATACAATACGAGCGCCCCGGACGCGCTGGTGAACCGCGTCTATGAGATGCCGCTGGCGTGCTATCCGTCGCTCTATCGGATCACCAGTTTTCCGACCTACTCCAAAGAACTCGCCTTGGTAATGGACCCCGGATTCCACACCGAAAGCGGCCTCTATCACAAGCCAAAATCGGGCATCGATATTCCGCCGGTGCCCGAGTTTCCGACAAAGGAAGAGGTTGAGGCCGCGCGGGATGTGCTGGTCGATCTGTTCGCCGATTTCCCGCTGGACGGGATGACGCGGGCCGAAATCGAAGACGCGGTTGCTAATGGTGAACCGGTGCCATCACTCGCACATACGCTATCGGTGCCGCTGACTCCGATCATGCGCGACGCCATCAACGGCCCGACGCCCAATCACTTGGGCCGGAAGGACAAGCCGCGCAGTGGCGCGACGTTGCTTATGAGCGCCGCGAGTTGCGTCGGGACACTTGAACCAGCGGCCCCTCAGCCGCTCCCGGAAAACCGGGCGGAGGTGCAAAAGACGCTGACAGCAATCATTGATTCCGGTGAGCCTTTCGCTTTCTTCGATAATCTGCCGAAAGGTGAGACGACCGAGTCCGATGAACTTGCGGCGGCGATGACCGCATATCCCGAATACACCGGGCGGCGGCTCGGGGTGACCGGAATGGTCAAGGGGCGTGTCACGCAAACATGGCTGACCTCAGGCAACCGCACGCAACTGTCAGAGCAATTGCGTGAACGGACTCTGTTGATCGACGTTGATCCGAAGATGGAGCGGCCCGGCGAGCGACCGGATAACCTGTTCAAGTACGTCCCGCTCGTTCCGCATATTCAGGATAATGCAGGCCGCTACATTCATGCGCTGTTGACGCTGGTCCAAAACTGGAAGGCGAAGGGCTGCCCGCCATGGAAAGGGCAGGCGCTCGGCGGATTCGAGGATCATGCGCGAGTGGTGGGCGGCATTCTGGACGCCGCTGGCATCTTCGGATTCATGGGCAACCGGGACAAGTTGCGGGCCAAGATGGCGGTTGCCGAGGACCCGGAAACCGAACTTCTCGATGCCATGATCGAAGAACACCACCGCGAGTCGACCCTGTTTCGAATCTGGGGCGCTGACGCGCCACCCGATCAGATCAAAAACGATGCCGGTGATCTGGTGCCGTTCGAATACGCAAGGCATCGGGTCGTTTCAGTCCGCGAACTTCTGGTGCGCGAACAGATCGCTATCAAGCATTGGGGATATGACTTCGAAGACGGCGACATCATCTATCGGTCCAAGTCCAAGGCCAAAATGACTTACCACTTTGGTGCGATGGAGGGCACGACGCGCGAATGGCGCGACGCCCAGACCGAAGATGCGGCGATGCACGGTCGGTATGTGCTAGTGAAGGTCCACAAGGACAATCGCGGGAACCTGTATCGCTTGGATCAGTTGGAGCTGATCGGGCACTAACAGAATGTTAGTGAATCGCCGGTGCTAGGGTCGGTGCTAGGGTGGTGCCAGCCTCTGACCCTAGCACCGATTTTTGACCACTTGATCAAATTTCCGGTCCGCCAATCTGCGACGCGGTGCTGGGGTCGGTGCTAGCCTCGACCCTAGAACTACCCTAGCACCGACCCTAGCACCGCAATTACGCCAATGATTCCATTGCCTTACGGCTTGCGGTGCTAGGGTCGGTGCGGTGCTAGCCTTTTCTCAGGTGAGAGCTTCAGAAAATAATTCAGCGGATTCGGCACAATTCTGGCGCACGACATGTTATCAAAAGCGAATTGGTGAGGAGTCGTGCATTGATAACATGTTGTGCAGGTCGAAAAATCTCTACCGCCCCTCGGGTCGCTCAGAGGCTAGCACCGCGCCGACCCTAGGTCACCGACTCATAAACGCGCAACCAGATGCGTGTTGCGGCGAGTTTGACGAGTGCGAGGAAGTTGGCGTCATGTTTCTCGTATCGGGTCGCGATAGCTCTGTAATGCTTGAGCTTTGAGAAGAACCGCTCGATACGGTTGCGCCGGCTGTAGGCCTGCCGATCAAGCGGCGGTGGGTCGGAGCGGCGCGGGATCGGGCGGATCACGGCGCGCGCCCCGAGCTGCGCGAGGTGGTCGCGCAGCCGGTTGCTGTCGTAAGCGGCGTCCGCCAACAGGGTCTGACCGGGACCGACCGTGCCGAGCATATCGTCGGCAGAGCGGCCGTCATGAGCCTGCCCGGCAGTCAGTTTCAAGGTGATCGGCAGACCGTTCGCATCGGTGACGGCGTGGATTTTGGTGGTCAGACCGCCCCTCGAGCGCCCCATGCAGATGGCTCGAAGGTCAGCCAGACCGGTGGTGCCGGCGGGCGCTTGGCCCCCCTTTTTGCGTTCGCTCCGTGCTGGTGAACGCGGATCGAAGAGCTGTCCACCGACTGCTCCGACCCTTCGTAAGCCGCTGACACCGCTTCGAATATCCGGTCCCACACACCCAAACGCGCCCACCTTACGAAACGATTGTAACAGGTCGTGTAGGGGCCGTAGCGGTCCGGGATGTCGGCCCAGGGCGACCCGGTTCTCAGCCGCCAGTAAATCCCGTTCAGAACCCGCCGGTCGTCAACGCGCGGAACACCCCGTGGCTTGTTCGGCAAAAGCGGTTCGATGATCGACCATTCGAAATCGGTCAGTTCGTAGCGACGTTGGGCCATGCTGCTCTCCTCTACTCCAGGAGTGAATCAGCAATCCTATAACGACGCTACCGATTTATGAGTGCGTGACCTAGCACCGCAGAGCCGAAAATCCCCAAATCGCACTAACACCGAATGGCTGGTGCTGGCCCGCGTTAGCGGGCGTCATTCGAAGCTGGCTGGCTGAACAGTGTTGAGAGTAGTCATGCATTCATCACGCAGGATTGAGGAATGCCCAATCGCTTCTCCCCATGGGGCTCTACTGAGTCAGTCCCACACAGGGCAGGCGAATTGCCGCATTGCGTGAGGCTCGCGTTAGTTGCCTCTCAGTCGAGGACCAGAGACCCCGTAATCCCGTTGTCGAGACGATAGCTCAAATCAACAAATAGCGTCCCCGCCCTCGGCGAAATCGTGGCGGTTCCGGAGTTCGCCATTCCAATGCAGTCTACAGGGATCGTCTGGGCCGGGATATCAGTAAACTGATCCGCGCCCCTGCTTGCTGCCAATCCAGTACAACGCCATGCGTTTCCAACAACGGCAAAAGCAACCTTCCAATTGTCATCGTCATGTTTCGTGACAGTGGCGTATGCGTTCGGATTCACGACTCCGCATGCCGAAACAGCAGCGAGCATAGCGATTGCAGGTAGCATCCTCATGTATGTTCGCCTTGTCCCTCAGCGTGTCGTTATCCCTTAACCGTGGCATGAAAGATCGCGACTCAACAAGGAAAAAAGACTGCGGCTTGCGTGCTAACAAACCCCGCTCCAGCTACACCCAACCCACCGCCGCGAAGATCGCAACCTGAAAGTCTCCGCTGCCCCTCATTTGGGAGCCCGGACGCCACTGTTAACTGTGGTTGAGACCGTTAACCGCTGGCAACCGTCAGCCAATATCGCGCCAATTCCCCCCTGCAACCCATAAAGAGGCCAAGATTTCTTGGCAATTCTTATCACCCCGCGCCAACAACGGCCCAATTGCCGATCTTGATAGAATCCGCCACACGCTGGCCGCCGACACAAAACATTCCAAAAATGGAATGTGAACAATTCTCCACCCTCTGGCAAGTCTGTGCATTGGTGCACAAATAAGAATATTGCGCAAGACGACCAATCCGCGCAACTTATTGAGATCAAGGCCGATTGTTTTCAGATTTGGCCCTAGAGATCGGACCCGAAAGCGCCCGATTTGAGTATACTCCTATAGGACGGCTAGAAGCGGCCTGAATCTGTCCCATTAGCCTTGCAGAATCATTTTTCGGACACTATGTATTTATCGGACAGTCAAATAGGACAAGGACGGCGAAGATGGGCGAGTTAATCGGATATGCCCGCGTCAGTAGCGCGGGCCAGAAGCTGGACGTTCAAACAGAAGCGCTCACACGCGCGGGCGTCAGCCCGGAGCACCTTTATGCAGAGAAGGTGTCCGGCACGAAACGCGCAGGACGTGAGGCCCTAGAGGACATGCTGAGCCGTGGTATTCGCAAGGGTGATACGGTCGTGGTCACGCGCCTTGACCGTCTCGCCAGATCGTCGCGTGATCTTCACAACATCGCTCATACCCTCGAAACGAAGGGCGTTGGGCTCAAGGTCTTGGAGCAGGACATTGACACAACGACCAGTGCTGGTCGGCTCTTCTTTTCGGTGCTGAGCGCTATCAGCACATTTGAGACTGAGATACGCAAAGAGCGTCAGCGTGAAGGCATAGAAGCCGCAAAGCGGCTGAAGGGGACCGACGCCTACGTGTTCAAGGGCCGTCCAGCGACGATAGATGCAGAACGGATCAAGTCACTTCGCGCCAAAGGGAAGACACCCACTGCAATCGCCAAAGAGCTTGGGATAGCCCGATCCAGCGTCTATCGTCATTTGACTAGCATTGGGGCTCAAGCATGAACAACGTCCCCGATACAGGCGCTCATGCGCCTGACGGCGGCTAGTGGCGATCTACCAGCATAGGCACTCAGGGGCGCTAACGCGCCCCAATAGCCCCTCTGCCAGCATGGCAGCCTCAACGCCACCACCCTCCCTACCTGCCCACCAATCAACCGATCAACCGCGCCAGTCAGGGCGGGTCGGTTCTCACCGACAGGTGAGCGAGCGGGCTATCAGCTTGCCAGTGTGACAGGGCCGTCTGAGTCGGCGGGCGACTAGGCTAGTAGGCTGTCACACTGCCCACCCTGCCACACGGCTACAGGGCCGCGTCAGCGGCGCGCAGCGCGAGACACGTTGCACGTGTGTGCGATCCTGCAAATCCGACCCTCCAAAACACAATATCTAGGGTCCCCCGAGGGTTACCCCCCCTAGGGCTTGTGGGCGGCGCGGATACTGCATGGGGGTAGCAGGCATTTTTTCATCCCAATTAACGGCAGGGACCCAAGCCCTCAATTCATCCTCCGCCAATTCTCTAATTCCAGATTCAATTGATTCACCTGTTTTGGCGGCTGTTAACAGAATGACCCGTTACCACTGCTCCAATTCAACTACTCACGTCTCAATGATCTCATGGTGCGGGTCAGCAAACTGATCCCTAAATCGCACGCAAATCTCCTCGTCCACGCATCGCAGCATGACAAGTCTTCTGATCCGCTCACCGGACGCTCTAAGCACCTATGTCCCTATCGCCTTTGACTACCTAAGATCACGTCAACCTAGGTCGAACGCCGCATCGATCTTCTTGAACAGCTTCTCAGCCTTGGCGGCCGTGTCGCGTGGAAGGTCCTTGATTTCCTTCCATCCGTCAAAATCCTTGAGCATCTCTTTCAGCACGTGCTTCTTGTCCAAGTCGCGCCCGTGGCGGGACTTTAGCGCTGTCTCGACTCGCTTCGAAATCAAAGTAGGACCGTCGTCAGGCAAATCCTCCAACTTGATCGCCAAGCCATATGCGCGATTCACGCAATCAAGAAACCACTCGTCCGGAAATAGGTCCTCTACCGCAGAGTCCGTTTCTGTGATTCCCGCCGCCTCGCCGATCATAAGCACCCGAAATTCGTGCCCGGTTTCGGCTGCATACTCTTTAAGGTCCATTTCGTTGATTTTGGCCCGCGCGACGTTTCCGGCTTCGTCAGAATCCAAAAGAACTGCCGCGTCCCACCTCTGACCTAGAGCGAATGCGACATACATTGGTGCTTTTGAGGAAGTCTGAGCGGGCCAGAGATAGATTTGCTCTGAAAGGCCGGTTTTTCCAGCTTTCGATAGTATGCCCGAGAGCTTGTTTATGATCAATGCATCAGTACCACCTTCGACAATCAGCACCTTTCTGTTCCCAAGCATCCCCGAAAGGTCAGGCGTGAGGCCAAGTGAGCTTTCAATTACCGCCATAGGAGCTGGCTGCGCGCTCACAACGCCGTGTGTGATCGCCACATGATGATCTTTACTCTCCACGATGCGGACTCGTTCGGGGTTTGCTTGGTCTACCATCGATGCCAAGTGCGTTGTATAAAGAACAGTGTTTGACTCGCCGAGTCCGTCAAAGACCCGAAGAAGATCGCGCTGACCGGTGTAGTGCAGATGAATACCCGGTTCTTCAAGTAGAAGGACGCAATTTGCAAATTCACCATTGCTAGCGTGAGTGAATTTCCAAGCAAAAGACACATACCATCGAAAACCAGTTGAGCGACGGTTCAACCGAACGGGGAACCCAATTGCTTCATCCTCAGCAAAGATGTTTAGTGTTGGGCCATCGACGTCGATGTCGAACTTGACCTTCTTTTGAGTCCAAAGACGCTGAAACTGTTGCGTCAAATATGAAGACGCGGCCCGCTTGTCGAATTGGCGAATAGTTCGACCTTCTTTCGATTCACCCTTCTCAACGAAATCGTCAATGTCGATTTCTGCAAGGTCTAGCACAATCAGGATCGTCTGATCCTCGGGGCTCAGACTGTTTCGATTGTCTCTCCCTACTTTGTCTAGGCGGATTTTCAGGTCTGTCAACTCGACCTGCGTTCCCGAAAAGTTGTAGTCCTGAATCAAGACAAACTTCGGCACATTCTCTCGCGCCCACTTGGAGACCCTGTCTGTGTCCATTCCAAATTCGTTGGGGTCTAGCGGGTTGCTTTCATCATCCGCTAGGGTGAAGCCGGTCTGGTAGCCATAGGACTTCCAAGCGAAGATACTGAGCGACTCCGGCAAGTCGGGCGACTCACCGGCTTCGACTGGAACTGAATCGCTTTCCTCGCCGACTTCACCATCGCCCTCTTGGTCTTCGTCAGGGCTCAACGCCGCAAATTCCTGCAACGCTGCGATATCCTCGTCGCTCAGTAGGAACTGAGCCCTACAGACCTCCTTGCCTTCCGCATCTTTGCGCCCTTTCCAGTCGTCCACGGGCCAGTCTTCGGCAGTGTCATAGGTTGCCCCGTCAATGTAGGGGTTTAGGCAGTAGAGCGCTTCGAACAGGTTGCTCTTTCCTGCTTCGTTGGGTCCTACGAAAGCCGTAATGTCGTTGGCGTCTATCCAGCCACTTTCGATGACGTTGCGATAGTTGGAAACTCTGAATCTCTTGAGGCGCATTTGTTGCTCCGATTGTACCCGGTACTCAGCACGCTACACGGGAGCCGAGGGTGTTCCAACACCGCGACTGAGGATTGAATCAGGGTGTCAACAGATCGCTCTACAGCGATGCGATGCCCAAATCCTAGATCGCCAAATCTTCCGGCTTCTTCCCCGCCGCGATTGCGCTCTTGAACCATTCCGGCTGCCTTCCCTTTCCGGTCCATGTCCGCCCGGTGTCGGGGTCTTTGAACTTCGGCGTCCCTGCCTTGCCCTTCCGTTTCGCGCTCTTGGGCGCTCCACCCCCGCCCAGATCGGCGAGCGTGTATCCGAACTTCTTCGCAACCTTCTCCGCCGCAGCCTTGGCCTTTCTCAGGTCATCGGTTGACAGCTTCTCAAGTTGATTTTCGATCCGGCTCCTGAGCTTTTCTAGCTCACCCTTGGTCATCTTCTTCACGTCCATTGGTCTCTCCTGTCTGCCTAATCATGCTTAGATCAGAGTATTGACCATGGCGCAATAGCAACATCAATTCCCGCCCATTTCGATTCGGACGCTTAAAGTTTTGCGGTTTCTGTTTGGATTCAATCACTTCACTTTTTGGCGTATGCCGATGTGCCGTTTTGTGGAAAAAGTCACAAATATCAATGTCTTGCCAATCTCGTGCGGCGTTTCTAGATGTGCTTTGCGAACGAAACAGAACAGGAGAAGTAAGAATGGAGTACCCTAGTGAACTAACTGCTCAGATTGAGAAGATGCGAGCCGAGATCGGAACTGAATACGAACCAATTGTCGATCTGGCAATGTCCTTTGGACGCTTTGCCGCCGCATACGGCGCGACGGATGAAGAGAGCTTCGCAGTCTACAACGACACAATGAAGTACTTCAAAGGGGGGATGCCGTTACCGACTATCGTTTCGCGCACCCTCGGCGAGGTGCCAGCCACTCGGGCGCTGATGTCGCAGAAGATTCGGGTGAAGGTGCGGGAAGTGGAGATACCCGCGCCGCAGAAAATTCGTGTGAAGGTGAAAGACGTGACACCTGAACCGCAGACAATTCGGGTGAAGGTGAAAGAGTATGAAGCGTGACGACCTTTACTCCAAACCGGACCTAAAGGTTCGCGGATGGACTCCCGCGCTCATGCGGGACCATCTACCGGAGCCCGACGACACACGCGCCAATCCGTTCTACAAGTCGGGCGCTGAAATGAAGCTCTGGCGAAAATCAACCGTTCACAAGATCGAACAGCGAAAGGCGGTCAAAGAGGCGATGACGAAGGCCAAGAAACGCCGAGAGGCCGGTTTGGAAGGTTCAGCCAAAGCAGAAACAACCCGCGAGCGGGAAGCCAAGGAAGACCTTCAAGTAGCCTTCGACGCCGCAATGAACGAAGGCCTGTTGGACGCGCGCCCGAACATGGCGGAAGTCAAAGATGCGTTGGAAGACAGTGTGCACTACAAGCCGCCGACGCCGCGAAATCTGGTCAACTGCATCCGACACGAGTTCACGGATTACGACTACCACGCGCAGTTTCTCTATGGCGACCTGTTGGGCGAATACCGCGCGGCGGTTCTGAATTCCATCGCGCGGCACTGCCCTTCTCTTCGGGAAGAGTGTCAACGCCAGAAGCGCGAATGGCTTCCGTCCAAGACACCCGCAGGTGCGCGTCGCAGCACAGTCCGAGCCAAGCAAGCCGGTGTCTGGGCGACCGACGAAGAGCGAGTCCGGGCCTGATCGACCGGGCTAATCACGCCTTTCCACAACCTCTAACAGGTCATCCGCCAAGGGCCTCTGTAGCGTCTTGGCCTCTGCCCAAGGGGCCTCTAGCCAAACCCGCCATTCTTCCGGCTCCACCAGCACAACAGGCATAGCTTTCGGATGGATCGGTTTGACGACTCCGTTTGGCTCGCACGTCAGAAACGCGAAAAGATCGTCAACGCTTTCGCCGTCCTTCACCTTCCGCACACTCCGCCATTCGCGAACCTCAATCCCCGCGAAGAACCCGGCCCGGTCACCGGTCAGTGCGAACCACGCGTTTCCGCCTTTGATCGGTTCGGCGAAACGGTCGAAGGGGACAAGACAGCGGTGCTCAGGGCCTAGCCACCGCCGCCAATGCGGTGAGCCCGTGTTGCGGACGTTCGTCACGCCGCGATCTGCCTTGCCTCTGATAAACTGCGGCGGCGTCGGCAGCCCCCAGCGGGCGCTGACCAATTCGAGCCCATCCGCACCGTGCCGGACAACCGGCGCATTTGTGTTTGGATAAATGCCCTGAAGGGGAGGCTGATTGCCAAGCCGATCCGTCACGTCCTGATCCGCGAACAGGCTGCGCATCGCCTCTTGTGTGCGCGTGAGATTGTAGAGGTTGCACAAGCTTTCGTCCTCCCGCCCAAACGGCAGATGCGGCGAACGATAGCTGACAGACATTGTGCTGTCCGCCAAGACAAGCTGCGGAAAGCGGGCGTGGAAGGTGCGGGCATCTTCGACGCAACGAAAGTGAAACTCGATGCCGTCGCCCAGAATCGAGTGCCCGGGCGTCGTCGCGAATTCAGTCAGTCCGAGGTTTTCGCGGAGCCAATCATGCGGATCATTCTCGCGGCCAAGCGCTGACGTGCCACCCTCGGGGATGAGAACGCGCAGCGTGACCGGCCAAGCCGTCCGGTCACGCTTCGCTTGCGGGGTGGTGCGGCGTGTCATGAGGGCGAAACATTCCAAGAACATCCGCAACGGTCAAGCTGCACTTTGTGCTACATTTTGTGCTACACCTTGTGTCCCAACCCTGTAGCACACGATTCAGAAAATGTAATTAAAGCAAGACGCTAAGGGACATATTCAGAAAACCAACGACTTTCGAGTCTTCTCGACCGCACCAAACCTGACTCGTTGGACTGAACCCCCCTCTAAAGCCTTGAATGGCAAGGCGATTTGGGGAGTTCTAGGTCCTTCGTTTCGACAGTACGGGATACGGTCGGCGAAGGCCAGTTTGATCACCGTGCGGCGCAAAGGTGTCGACCCGCTTTCCCAGAGTTTCCAGGGGTTTGCGAGGAACGCCAACACTGGTTCTAGTTTTTCCTCGAACGTACCGCGTGGCTTGACCTGCTTCGTCATCTGGTCGGCGAGTTGGGCTTTCCTGAGCTCCAGTTCGGCGATCCTGTCTTCATAGGTCCGGATGACGGTGGCGTTGGTTGAGTCGATCACCCGCGTCAGAAACGCCTCGATCTGTTTTTCGATTTCGGCGATCTGAGTCCGCGCGCTGTCCTGCGCCGTCCGCGCCCGTTCGGCGCGCGCCTCCCAGGCCGACTTGAACATTGCGCGCGCGAGGGTGACGAGGTGCTCCGTCGGCTGCAGCGCCTTGAGGAGCGCGCCGACCTCTCCCTCGATCCTGTCCCGCCGGATGGACTTGCCATAGGCCGGACATCCTTTGGTCTGGCAGAGGTAGTAGGGGTGCCGCTGGTACTTGCCCGTGCTCCAGGAGGATCGGAGCGGCACGTTGCATTCGCAGCAGGTGACAATGCCGCGCAGCGCAAAGTCGTCGCCGATATTCTTCCGCTTCGGCGCCTTTGCCGTGCCCTGCCGGAGCGCCTGTACCTTGTGGAAAGTGTCAGCAGAGATCAACGCCTCATGGTGCCCCTTCAGCCAGTGGATACCGTAGCGCTCGCTGACGATGTGGCCGGTATAGATCGGGTTGGTCAGGATCTCCGTGACCTTCTGTTGCGTCACGACGCCGTGCTTGTTGCGCGGGAAGGCGGGTTGAGCGTCGAAGAAGCGCTTCACCTCGGCCTGCGATCCGAAACGGCCCGTTGCGTATCCCTCGAACGCGTCGCGGATGATCGAAGCATAGGGCTCGTCGGGGAAGAGCATCTTCCCGCGCCCTTTCACGGCACGGTAGGCGTAGCCGATGGGGCTGGCATGGACCCAATACCCGGACTGCATCCGCGCTTCCATCTTCTGGGCGACCTGGCGGCCATTCTGCTTTCTCTCCAGGGCTCCCTGAGCGGCCATGATGGTTTCGATGAACTCGTCTTCGGGCGTGTCTCCGAGCCGGAAGTTCAGGCATTCGATCTGGGCGCCCCGCTTTCGGAACGCCTCCCTGAGCTTGATGTGGAACTCGACATCGCGCGCGAAGCGCTTGAGGTCGTCGAAGATGACGACATAACGCTCGTCCGGCTGCGCATCGAGGAAACTCAGAAGCGCGACCATGCCCGCGCGTTTCATGAAGTCGCCACCGCCGGTCACGGTGTCCGGAAAGACGGCGGCGACCTGAAGACCCTTGCTTTCGGCGAACTGCCGACAGCGGGTTTCCTGCGATTCCAACCCATGCCCTTCAGCTTCCTGTGCGCGGGAGGAGACGCGGCAATAGATGACGGCCTGTTTCGGCGCGGTCTTGTCGTCTTTTCTCATGCGGCATCCTCCTCACCGGACCCCGATTGGAGATCGGAGACCGGTTTCGAGTTTAGCATGGCGGCTTCGAGGGCGGCCTTGAGATCGAGGGGTTCTCCACAGCTTTCTGAGGCGTCGCTGACGTCCCACCCCAGATCGACGAAGCAGAGTACGATCGACCAGAGCGCCTCGATCAACGCACGTTTCTGCTCCGGCGTCGCATCGCTCTGCTCGAGATAGGGCAGCCAGTCCTCCCAATCGTGGTGCAGCTTTGGCTTCGGGGTGGATGGGGACATGGGCGGCCTCTCTTTCGCGTTCTCCTATTCTGGCGTCCGCGCACCGCGCGCGAACAAAAAGGGAACAGTATAGGCATAAATTCCTAGATCTGACAAGCACTTATTCGTGCTAGCGTCGCGGACCGGAGCGCGCCGGTCTGCGGCGCTCGGGGTTCCGCGCCGCGCGTTCGGCGTCCCTAACGGGCGCGTGGAACTGCGCCTCGCGCTCTTTGCCCACCTCGTAGAGCGGTCTGCCTTCCTGCGCCTCATAGGCCTCCTTCATCAGTGACTTCGCACAGGCCTCGGTGACGCCGTGGGTTGCGGCCATGTCCAGGGCGGCACGGTCCAATGCCTGGTAGAAGGGCAGCGTCTGGCCGTCTTCGATCATCGAAAGAACGGAGCGCGCCGCAGCGATCGGCGCCTCTCCCGGGGTCTCGCGAAGGCTGGCATCGCGTCCCAGGAGACGTTCCCGCGTCTGGTTCATAGTGTCTCCGTAACGCGCGGCATAGATGTCCCCCAGCAAGCCTTCCTCGCGCGATGCATCGAGCTTGTCGCGCCCCGCGAAGGTGCGAGCGTAGTCAGTCAGGGGCTCGATGAAGCTACCGGTCTTGCGAATCTCCCGGTGGATGATGCCCGCGATGTTCCAGGCGGTTTCGAACTGACTGTCGGTGAGCCGACGGCCGGTATAGCTCTCGCGGGCTTGGGCCTGTGCATCCGCGGGTCGTTGCATCGCGTCATTCATGGACGCCTCCTTTTCTAGAGAGTTTTTGCTTATCGATCTCGGGTGGGGCGGGTGCGCTCCGGGCCGCCGCGCCCGTCACGCGCACGCCCAAAGGCCTCGCGCGACAGTCCGCGCTGGCGTTCGCGCGCGGAGATATCCTGAGAGAGCGTCTCATAGGCATCGGATTCCTCGCGGCGAATGTCCAAGAGGCGGGCCCGATGCGCCGTTTCGATGCGGGTTTCGGCGCGTTTCTCGATCGTACCGGGGTCGAACCGATCGACCGGCATCGGGGCTGGATGATCGTGCTTGAGCGCGCCAGCGTCGCGCAGAATGGCCTCCCGGGCTTGCGCCAGGAGATCCGGGCGATCCCGCTCGAACTCTCTTGTGGCCTCGTCCTCGCGCTTCTCTGCTGCGGATTGGATGGCTTTGAAGCGATCCCAATCGTCATCGGTGCGCAGCGCGCGCACGGCGCTTTCCATCGTTGCGTCCCGAAACATCTCCGCAATGCCGAGTTGAAGATCGAGCTCCATGCTGTGGATATCTCCCCGCGCGCAAATTGCTCTTCGAAACAGCGCTGTGGTAATCTGTGGATATGGCGTTGTTCGACGACATTCAGGACGTAAAGGACTGGCTTGAACCGTTCGATTACCTCAGCTTCTGGGAGGCCGTGGCCCCCTTTCATCTCTTCAGCATGGGGGATCGCGATCATTGCGACCGGCTGATCTCAGGCGGAAAGGTGCGGCCTGAGAAGATCCTTGCAGGGCTTAAATGCATGGCTCTGGTCGGCTTGCGCGACAGGCTCGACTTGCAACCACGCAGGTTCGACCGGCAGGTCCGGGAAAGCCTCGGGTCCGTTCACTGAACTTCGATCTTGAAGAACCGTATCCAGGGGCAGTGACCGTCCAAAGCCGGGGCCGTCACTTCATGCCAGGTCCACCCGGCATAAGTGCAACTCACATAGGTCCGCTCCAGATAAGGGTTGGACGCATCCCCATTGTCGAGAAAGCGGTAGGTCCAAATCACGTGGGCGGTTCCGTAGTGATTGAGCGCCGCGAAGCCTGCCACTGGCACGAGCGTCCATAGGAGCAACGCAACGATCTTCATGGGCGGGCCTCCTCGGGCAAGGTCAGGGTGATCCATGGATCGGGGGGCAACCGTCCGCCTTCCAGCGGATTTTCGGCGAGGAGGTCGCAATACGGGGCGACGTTTTGCTGGCTCACCGTACGGGCGATAAAGAAGCCCAGGCCTTTCCAATGGAGGAGCATCCGATCGCTTGGCATCGCCATGAGTTCGGCCGCGCTTTGAAACGGCTGCTTGATCAGGCTGAGATTGGTGTTCATCCTCAGAGTATCGTCGGGGCCGCTCACCGCGCTGGCAACGGCGTGCTCTTCTCCCATGGCTTTCGACACCCGCTGCGCTTCTTCGATATTGGAGAATCCCAGCCATTGCTTGATGATGCTATTGTCTTCGATCGTTTGAGTTTCGAGTTTGCCGAGCTTGCGCTCGATTTCGGACCTAGACTGCCCGATCATGGAAACGGCAACCCGATAGGCCCTCAGAGTCGTTAACGAGCTTACAAGGCGCTTTACGGGCGCATTGGTGAATTCGTCCGCGCCGATCCAAAGCGGACCGGCGCGCATATAGGCCGCGCGAATGAAACTCATGAGATGCAGCCCGTAATAGGGGCCGAGGGAGCCCATATTCGCCTGGTTTCCGCACAGAAAGATCACCGTGCGGTTTTGGATCAGCTGCGCGTGGCTGAGCGGTGCATTTTGCCCCGCCCTATGCAGACGAGACCCGATGGCAAAGACCCTCAAAGCATGTTGGGCGGCCTCGACATGCTGGGGCCAGTGCTCGTGCTCCACCATCCCGAGCATGTTCTGCGCGAGCGTCTTCAGCATGCCGGTGGCTTCCACCGCCTCGATCTCGGCGAACCGTGCGAGTTGCATCGGGTTCGACAGGAGTGTCCAAACGCCGCCCGGGGTCGCCAGAACTGGATTCCGCTTCAGGAGCGTGTGAATGGCGAAGTCTATGAGCAGGCGCGGCCAGGCCCGCCAATACCGGTTGCGCTCGTCGCGCTCGGGTTCTTCGATCAAGGTCTGTGTGACTGCGTCCGCGGCAAATAGGAGATCCTCCGGCGCATGGAGAGAGGTATCCACCACCGATTGCAGTGCATTGAGATCGGTGCGCCCGTGGGTCCCTTCGGGAAGGACGCACATATCGTCGATCACCGCCGTCGGCACGCCGAGCATGCGCAGCATTTCTGCGCACTGCGCGGCAATCTCGCCGTCTTTGGAATCGAGGATCAGGATGCTCGGCCGATCGCTCGACGCCAAAAGCGAAAAGAGCCAAATCATGAGCCCGCGCGTTGTCTTGCCGCCGCCATTCGCCGAAAGCAGAAGACTGTGGGCAGGTGGTGCCCAGATCGGCTCGTTCGTCGTAAGCGTAAGGCCGAGCAACCGATGGCCCTTGGGATCGATCGGACTGGCGGTGCGGCGGGCTTTGGCGAAGGGCCGCGAGGTGCGCGGCCCGTTCAAGGTCCTCCATCCGAACGGCCAGCTCACGGCAGTCGGGCCTTCTGGGCGATCTCCTGGTCGGCGGCTATGCGGTCGGCGCGCGGGGTGACCCCGAGGGCGCGGTACTTGCGCCAGCGGTGCTGGTCCCGGAAGAGTTTGAACGCGGTCCAGGCTGTGCCTGCGAAGAGGATCGGGGCGTAGAGCAGGCAGAGCCCGCCGATCAGCCAGAACCCCCACCACTCCTTCGAAATTGGCTGCCAGGCGAGCCAGCCCCAGTAGAAGATCAACGCGCTCATCAAGAAGCGGAAATTGAGGCGCAGGATTGCGCCCCAAGTGATCTCATGCCGGGTCGGGTCACTCATGCTTTGTGGCCTTGGCGCGTTCGACCGCATCGGCAATCTCGGGGCGCAAGCGGTTGAGATGCCGGTAGGTCCCGTAAACGGCATCGGCGATCGGCGATCCCCGCAGATCCCGACTAACAAGGAGCAGAAGGCCGATCTTCCATCCAAGCAGCGTGGCAAGGAACGCCACAGCGGCGAGCGCAATCAGCTCGCCCGGATAGAGGATATCCGCGAAGGCGACACCGAAGGCCGCGGTCAATCCGCCGATCATCAGCCCGGCGGACAGAAATGGCCTGCGCGTGGAGACGGCCGTGATGCTCTGGAGCACATAGCTGTCGTTGGAGGTGTGCAGCGACGTCTCACCGAGCCGGAGTTTTCCTATGATCATTGGTTCACCCCTGGCGACGATAGGCGCAGGACGGGCTGCGCAGGGCTCGGGTGAGCGCGGTTTCCCGGTTCTGGACCGATTGCGGCGTCACCAAGCGGGCCGAAGCCGCATAGAGCGCCAGGGACAGCCGTTCCTCGGCGAGATAGACCTGCTCGGCGCAGCCGCATTGATCGGCGGACCCGGCCGCCGCGCGCCGGATGCGTTCGTCTTCCTGCGCCCGCAGTTTGCGCTCGGTCTCCCGGGCGATCGCGTTCGGGTCCGGAATCATGGCACAGAACTCGCTGAGCTCAGGGTATGGGCCGCAGAGCAGGTCCCCGAAGCTCGGGACGTTCGGGATCACACGGTCCGGGCGGCGGGTGGATTCAAGCTCCGCATGGATTTCCGCCGTGCAGACCTGGTGCCACTCCGAGCGTGCGATCTGGCGCTCGGCAATCTCGGGGCCGGTAATCAAGGTCGATATCCCGGCGTAGATCGCCGCCGCGAGGAGGAAGACCGGGCTGACTGGCAGATTTGACGAGTCGAGCATCAATTCCGCTCCTTTCTGGGATTAGGTGGGTTCAAAGGCGCAGTGGCTGCGCGCCAGAGCTTTCAGCCGAGACGGTGTGAGGCCGGACGCGACCACTGCCTCACCATTCAACGCTGAGAGATCGTCGTAGACCGGCGGATCGTCGGCGGATTGGGCGGCCAGTTCGATCTGAAGGCTGGCTCCGTTCGACGGGAGGAGGACGTAGCACCATTGCGAGGCGACGCGTCCGTCGACCACGTCCCGCGCGGTCGCGAAGCGGATGCCGGTATGGACAGACAGGCCTGAGCCCTCGATCTCGCGCGCGCGGAAGAACGTGAAATCCGCGGCATCTTCGAGCGCCTGCTCGAAGGCGTTGAGCGTCTCGCAGCTCTCCCCGTCGGGATCGCGGTCGCAGCGGTCCGACGGCTGCCACTCGCCGAAGAGCGCCAGCTTGAAGTGCTCGTACCGGTCGCGCGCAGCATAGGGGTCGGCATCGTAGAGGATGATGATAGCGAAGAGTAATCCGCCGACGATCAGCCCGACGAAGAGAAGAACCCCCCGGATAATCCGGGGGGCTGCAGCGCGGTTCATGGGCTCGCTCATGACCGTGCTCCGTCGTCGCGATCTGCCTTCGCTTCAGACAGATCGATGAGCCCGTCGAACCCGTCGGCGGCGACGGTCGGTGGCGCGTCGACCTCGTGGCGCTCGATCTCCCAGGCGCGCCGAAAATAGGTCATGAAATAGAGCGTGACGGGCAGAACCAGTTCCCCGACGATCACGATGGCGGCGATGCCGAGGAACGCCGGGAGATATGTCAGGACGTCCAGCATGCCCGGGCGATCCGGGAACGTTGGCGCCGCGAGAGCGCGATCCGGTACCGAGTCGAGATGTCCGGCGAGGGTATCGCCATGATCGCGCAAGTAGGCGTTGAGAGTGCGCGTCCCGGCGACATCCCCGGGGATCGACACGCCTTGGCGAAGATCGTTCGCGTAGCTTTGCAACAGTCCGATCGGCATGGATTCCAGGAGAGCCGCAGCCTCCTGCTTCGTCTCGCCATGGATGGACTGCAGGCTGGTGCGCCGCGCGGTCATCGAGCGGTCTTGGTCGGCGAGGACCTCGTTGAAGCTCGCGCTCAGACGGTTCAGCCGCTCCAGGATCTGCGCGCGCTCCCGCTCGCCCTGGGCAAGCGCCTCGACGATGCCGAAGGCCTGTGCGGCAGAGGCCTCGAGTTCACGGGCGATCGGACCTCTGCCGCCCGAGCCCACGCCCGAAAGGCAGGAGTTCTGGACCTCGCAGCGTGCCGTCACCTCGATATCGGACGCCACGGCCTCCACCGTCGGCGCGATGCGATGCGCCACAAGGCTGGCTTGGTACGCCGTACCGATGAAATCGGAGAGATCCTTGCCAGCCTCCTGATAGACCTTGATCTCCACGGCCTTGAAGACGATGCCGGTGAACGACCCAAGCGCCGTACCCGCGCCGGTCAGGAGAATGCCGACCACCGCCAGCACGCCTGCCATGCGGTAGCCGATGGCGTGGAGAGGTGCCAACCGATCCACGGCGAACTTGTTCGTCCCGTAGGCCGCCCCGGCCGCCGCCGCGCCGACGAGAAGGAACTTGATGCTCGCCACCGGGCCGCGCTCCTCCGACATGGCGAAGAGCGCGATCGGAATAAGTATCAGACTTGTCACGAAAATCGCCAGGAGAGCGGCATCCGCCAGGGTCAACCCCGGCCCCCGCTCGTGGCGAAGCTTCTGCGGCCCCGTCGGCCGCGCGTTCGGTTTAGGTGATCTGTTGCTCATCGCGAGCCTCCCGCACTAAGGGTTCGGGCTCCCGATCTGCTACAAACGAAATGAAGGCAGAGGCGGAAAATCGGCGCATTCCGTGCCGTGGCGCTCGAATGGCCCGCCATAAGCGGGCCATTCGTTCTCTTGTGATTAAGCGTTGAAACCAGCGTCGAAGATCTTCTCGGCGGTACCTATCCAGAACAGGCGGGAGAGGTTGGCGACGCTGACTCGGCGGGTCGTTTCCTGCGCCATCCTGGCACGCATACGATTCACACAGCGCCGTGGGCTTTCCCCGAAGCTGTCCTCGACTCGAATGAGCGGAACAGAGGGCTCCAAGAACACGAGGTCCCCGTGAACGTCGTAAAGGTTGGCTTCCCCTATGAGCTCTGCTCTTTCAACATCAAGCATCCGACCACAGGACGTGGCGATGTCACCTCCTTCGTCGCACCAACCGTGCACTAACCGTATCACGGTATCGCAGCACATCATGTCCGTTGACCCGAGTCCCAGCATGAACGAGGTGTAGGCTCGTTCGACCACAGGATCGCGAAGGTCGGCGGCCCTCGGGCCGTAGATTATTGACGTAGTCATCCTCAGTTTTCCTCATCTGAGTGATGACGCCTGGGCCCAAACATCACCGTTTGCTTGACGATCTAGGCTGAGAACGCTTGTCCCAACTCAACCGTCGCCACATGCCTAGAACGCCTTGCCGAAATCCGTGGGGGACGATTAGGGTATCGATATCCTTGAGGTGCTCCTGGCACCCCCTATCGCGTCTCGAACCGTGGGCACTTATCATGCCTATAGTACTGCCTCGTAGGTACCAGAACGAAGCTCGTAGGCAGTGGATAAGGCTGTGTTTTCAGGTCGAGGCCTTGCAACGAACCCGTCGGGCGGGTCAGCACCGCAAGAAAACTCTAGGTGCGGCCAAATTCTTTGCCGAGATCGTAATGCCGGTGGTTGAGAGGAGCTCCAGCAAGTTTGTTTTCGAGGACGGTGAATTGTATGCCCCAAACCTCGCTTTGATCGAGGGTGACGATACCAAGCTCAAGGACTTCCTAAGAGCAGGCAAGTTCGAAGACCGAGTCTTTTCCGACGAGTTGTACCGAGTAGCAGAAGCATGGCTCCATCTAGAGGCGCCAGGTTTTGATCTTGGCTTTGATACAAGAAGGCGAATGGAAGAGGCTGGAATACTACTCGGAGCATTTCTTCGCGATGAGCATGCTGCATATGACCGGTATGACCTGGCTTTAAGCAAGCAGCGATTGTTGGGTGTTTATCGATACAATAGCTTGGACACACATTATGCGGCAACCGGGGAAATGCGCCTCTTTGCGCTACTTTCCAGTGGACATAGCGACTACCTTCAACTGCTAGATGCCCCAGAAACCTCCCTATACCACGAGGACGAGAAGTATAACGAAGCGAGCGAGGTTTACTTCGGGTTTTGCGTCCCGGGCCGCGAGTTCTCCCCGGTTCTCATGAAATCGCATACGGATGGCTTCCGACAAATTGGTATCCTGTATACGCCCGGCCAACTTGTCGATATGTCGGGGGGAGTGCTGGACGCCATGCAATATGAGATTTTTACAACTCAGAAGCGGCATTTGGGCAGCCATTCTGCGAGGGGGACTTCCGCAGGAGACCGACTCTTCAAGAAAGCTCTTGATTTACACTATGGCCCCAAGAAACGGCTTCAACTAGACAGACTTGACGCCGCAACTGCGCAGGCTCTTGGCGAAAAGTTTGAAGTATTCTTGGGAGATATGCTACAATGGAATTAGAAAGGAAAAGTACGAACCGCAATTTGAGAGAAGACCATCCTGATATAATTCGCGCCGCATTGCAAAGCGACCTTGAAGGGATAAAGTTGGCGCTGGCCGACGATCCAGAGTGCATCAACGCCAAGCATTCCTTTACACAAGGAACTGCACTGCATATCTCGGCATCCCTAGGCAATTACAGCATTGTTGACTTTCTTTGCGACCAGCCGGGCGTGGAGACTTGGGTCTACGACGTAAACGGGCATCCTGCCGCTTGGGTCGCGATGCTGCGAGGCAGGAAAGATATTAGAGACCGGATAATGAAGGAAATAGATCGAGAAATCGAGGAAACATTTTCAGATGATGTTGTCGAAACGAACGTTATTCCTTTGAATCCCGGTCCGACTTAAACAAATCCTTTACGCCTTGAAGCCTTAGCTCAACTTCGTTTGAGCGCCCGCTTGGTCGCCGAGACTCTCCATCAGCCTTCCTCGAAAAGAATACTTGTGACACGCTGACATCATACCAATACGGATTAATTCCGAGTTCTGAAAGCGCGACCAACCTACGATCAAAGTCTTCTAGAGTTTTCCACTTGACACTCCCCTGAGCCATTTCTTTGTACCGCCTGAATACTTCTTGATGTGTATACTTCTCCATTACGGATTGTACGTTGACTCCTTCATGATCGGAAATAGCGATCATCATTCTCACGATTTCGAGAATCTCTGAGTAGTCAAGCTCTGGATCAAGATGTTGTAATCTGCCTACAAGGCCGGCATGCATCAATGATGGCTGAGCTTCTTTCGCGAGTGACATCATGCCGCCAAGAAATCCACCTAGCAAAGCTTCAGGTCCTGGGGTTTTAGCTGGCCTCTCTTTGAGAATACTTGTGAAGTCTTGCTTTCGCCCGAGGTTTGGGGCATACGTCATCCAATGCAGCCCGCTTAGCAATGACCAGCTTCCCGCTCGCGTCTTTGATAATATTTCATCTTCAGAAATAATGTCGTAGCCCTGGAAGAACAGGAAGAAA
Organism: Anaerolineae bacterium; assembly: GCA_028285185.1. Lineage (GTDB taxonomy): Bacteria > Pseudomonadota > Alphaproteobacteria > DSM-16000 > Inquilinaceae > JACKIG01. The sequence goes on from JANQQD010000115.1 coordinate 71,415, forward strand.
TTGGTCAGCCTTTGATTAATCTCCTCGCCTGGAAGAGAGAACAGAGACTCGGTTGTTCTATACTGATAAAGCCTCTGCGCGGGGTCTTTCGGTGCCGTTGGGCCGCTGTCCACAAATAGCGTCATCAGCTCCGTATCGTGACTGCCTCCATAAAGAACCGGCAGCATGTCGGGTGAGTTCTGCGCAAAGAGGTTCCGGCTACGCAAGTTCTCGCCAAGTTGTGTAAGCGTCTTCCTGAAAGCATCGCCACGCTCCGAAATGGCAGATACGTGAAGGCGGTTCACCTGTAGAAGATGGTAATCCTCCTTCTTTTCAAGAATTAGACGCACTTGGATCTCGTCGTCATTTCTCGAGACTAGGTAATCCGAGATCATCATCCCTCCGCCAGATCAGTATGCTCGTGAAAGCTGATCACATCACAAGTAGGAGCAAAGAAATCTTCACTAATCGCTCTACGCCAACTTCTGGGCCGCATGTAAACGGTTACTATCTAAGACGAGGGCGGTCCATAGACAATTCCGCATGGTGACAGTGAGCACAACCCTTTGCGTTCTCATCGGGTGAAGTTGATCAAAGGAGTCACGAGGGCAACGCCCAACTCCTAGCTCAGAGTCTGCTTGGGGGTTACCGCGCCGTCCCTCAAGGCACTGTTGAAAAGAAGACTGCTGCAAGCTGTGTGGGGTCAGCCCCCACCCTTGGCAAGGGGGTACTATAGTACCCCCGTTGCATCCCCCCTCACGTCGACGTACATGGCCCATTCGGGACATCGTAAGTCCCGGAGCACCAACTCAGAACCTGCGATTACCGGACGGCGAGAGTGGCCCAAAGCTGCCGTTGGAAACAGCAGCTTGGCGCTGCGCTATAGCCCACGAGACCAGAAATTCGCCGCGGCAGCCAACAGCGGAACCGAGCAATGACCGAGTTACAGGTCGAAGCGGGCTCTTGTGGCGGTCGGCGCGACTGCCCGTTCGACGTAACCGTAGTCCTCAATCAGTTGCACCCGACAGCGGGTCTTGGTTTCGATGACCTTCGGGGGGAGCCATCCAGGCAGTTTGCAGGTCATCATCGTGCACGGTCAGGAGGCGCAGAACGGTTCCCTAATGACGCACGTCGACGCAGTCCTGGCCGACACGCAGCGCGTGCACTTCTGCTAGCGCAGAGTACAGCATGGATTGACCGGAGCGAACATACCTCCTAGTAGCGTTGCGACCTGCATCAACGTCGGGGATATCGTCCGGCGCAGTGGTCCTCGACGTTGGCCAAGCGTTCCAAGAGGCCTCGAGCCGGCGTTGCAAAGCGCGTGATGAGTTCGCCACTCGACACCATCAGGTCAAATACGAGATCCTGGCCATCCTGCCTTGCGCGTAAGTTAATGCCTTCGAAACCGGTTCGGTCGACCACGAACACCGCGAAAGCGTAGTTCTGTAAGCCGCTGGCTAGATCATGGTATTCGAACGAGATCCACCGTCCCTGTTCCTCGACGCCCTTTCCACCACTACTCACTGAAAGACGCAAACCATCAGAGAAGTGTTCGGGCACATCGCTTTTGACGGTGACGATCCAAGTGGTCGCATCCTCGACCGCGCAAAGGATTTCGATCTCGGCTCCGGTCGGGAAATGACCGCGGCGCCGAAAACCAACACTAACCGCGTCCTCATGGAAATCGTAGCTCCAGCCTCCAGGCGGGGTCCAGGTCTGGAGATAGAGTGCAATGGGTGTGCCCGGAACCATCGGCTCAGGTTGCGGGCTGGCCGGTGGATCGTCCCAGTCGCGCCCATTTGTGACCACCCGCTCCGTACGAAGTTGGAGGCATGGTGGAACCGTTGACTGCACCGCTGAATTCAGACCGATGGGCCGCTGGAAGCCCTGGCAGTTGATATCGTTCAACGATCGGATGCGCGCCCACTCGATGCCATGGGACCGGCCGAAGCTCATCCCTGTCCAAAGCCAGTCAGGCGGATATCCCTGCTCACCCGCAAAGAGCGAGAGGTTCTTGCGGCAATTGCTGATTTCCGCGTGACTTGCACCTTCGATCTGGCAGTCGTGCAGCCCTACTTGACCGTCCCCTAGGATCAGCCGGGCGTCGCCTGAGATAAAGAGCACCGAGCCGCAAGCCGAAAGGCACACGTCACCCCAAGCAACGACTGTCATAAAGCGGTGCGCGTCGATGACCTCGGCAGTCATGATCGCCGCATCAATATCTCCGCCCACCGAGTCCAACAGGATGATACGCTCTCCTGCCTCGCTAACGGTCGCGCGCGACGCGACCTTTTCCAACCGCTCGTGGTCGCCCCAGACAATCTCGCCGCTACCGCGGATCGCGACTGTTCCATCGTTTAGGCGAACCGTGCTAAACTCCATCGCAGGAGCAGGAGAGAACAGGGCGGCCATGGTGAAAATTACAGCGATCGCGACGATGGCCAGCTTTCTGGCTATCTGGACAAGCCCCGCGGCGGCAGATGGACGCATTTTTGTCTCGCCAGAAGAGTTCGACTGCCTTATAGATCACGCTGATGACTACTTTAGTCAAGGCGATATTATTGTTGTGAATTTCGCCACGTGCCCCACCCCCCCTACCTTCCGAGAAAAGTTCACTGCGAGCCGCGCGCGGAACGGGTTACCACGCCAAGGCGGAGGCAACGCGTCGGCGCCTGATGCAAGCTCGCTGTTGCAGATGACCCGCTCAGAGATGTTCTGCCTGCTTAATCGACAGGATGAAATAGAACATGGAGCAGACGGCTCGATTGCGCTCCTGCCCGAAGAATGTGTCCAATAGGGGAAGCCAGTGCCAAGAAGTGGAGCTATGTTCGAGCTTTTGCTTTCAGGAGTGGTAGCAACTTCTATTGCTTTATACATTACGAACATGTCGGAAAGTCGCCGCGAGAAGCGCTCTAATTCTCAGAACTACATTCTGGCGTTCTACGGATCAGGTTACATGGCGCACCGGGACACGCTTCTTGACTTCGCTTATGATCCAGCCATCGGCCCGGACATTGCCACGCCTCGCAGCAAGGCCGAATATGCAGGCTGGTTGATGCCCGAAATGGATAGCCGTCCCGAGATCCGCGTCTCCGTCTCGGCCCTGGCAGAGTTCATGGGCGCGGCTCGTCGTTGTGTGGAGGACAACTCATGCGAGAGCGGAAGCTTGAACGCCGCACTCGGTCCCTATTCAGTCAGCTTCTACGACTTGTTCGCACCCATCTTGGTCGAGATGCGCTGCAATGCGACTGGTCCCGATGGCTTTCCGCCAGCCGTGGATCCTGAGGACGACGTCCTATTTTTCGCTCGAGTGGACCCAGCGCAGATTTCCTGCAACGACGTTTGACTGTACAAGCTCACGGCAAGAAAACCAGATGGGTGGTGGCCTTGAGCAAGCGCGAGCTCGCCCATATAGGTCGGCGGGGGCACCCGTGTGCGACGGCCGAGCGAAGCGGTTCGGCTCTTATAATAGCGTACTTGCAGGCTTCCCGAACGCTTCGGCGGGCGGGTCTAAATCCATATGAAACACATGCTGCATCGACGACATATCTGCCGAAGTTGCCGTTCATGCGCGGTGCAGCACTAGTCTAAGGAGCGCTCGCAGCAGACCCGCGGCAGCGCAGCGAAGCTTGACCGCACGAGGGGCACGCCGCCTTCGCTCTCGGTCCTTTGCGGACCTTGGCCCACCGCTCGCGACGCTGACGTGCGGCCCGTCGGAGGAGACATTCGCTGCAAGTGCAAAATCCGAGCCTGCACTAGCTCACGGTCTGCGGGACAAAGTGGGCATTGACTGCGGATGCCCCAACGACCGGAATAGGGGCGCATGCAAAACAGTAGTTGGCACAGGTGAACAAACGTTTGCATTCCGGCGCGCCTCGGCCTAGGTATTTGAGGCACTCGTAGTTATGATGCCGCATTGGCAACCTGCCTAGATCAAGATCAGATAATTGAGGCGCGATCGTCGCACGAACTCTCTTCATGGCTCTCGATCGCGAATGGCAGATTAGAGGAAATATGAGCCTTACATCGGTCTGCGCATCAGCACCCGTCAAGTTCCTGGGTTTGGGAACTTCGGTTTCGGAAGCCGGCAAACGATTCCTGTACGAGATCGGCACCGGAGATTTCGTGGTCGGTCGAAGCATGGAATGGATCAGCGATACCCATTGGATCCTCTTTGCGGTTTGGGAATGAGCCAACGAGACGCATTGGTTTCGGGCGCTGTGTTGGCAGTGGCTGCGTGGACCGCAGCCTTAGGAGAATACTTCTACAGCTCCAGTCGTGAGGAAATGGTTGCATTATCTACAGCAGCAGTGTTGCTCGACACCCAACGTTCCGAAGCACAGCTCCTCATAGACAACTTCTGGGACGGATCGAGCGAAAACACGTTTCGGCAGGCCGACGCGAGGATGGCAACGAGCTATTGCGCGTATCCATATGACCGGGAGGTTGGAGCGCTTGCCGCTTCACTCGTTGGTAGCAGAAATGAGATGCTCGTCGAGTTCGATACGGGTCCTGGCTCATCCGTGCATGTTCTCGCTGGCGCGACCGGACATCCTTCCGGTAATGACGAAGGCACAAACGGACAAGCATGCCGGGATTGGATCGGAGGAGCATCTGCAGCATGGGTTTCTGATATACCTCTTGGGCATGAATGCTTCTCCGGAGATTTATTTCGTGGGCACGATCATTCCGAGAGTGGCGAGCTTGACTTTTCCGATCTGACACAAACCGAGGCTTGGGGAGAGCATGAATTCTGCTGGCTTGCTGCCAAGGTCGACTTGTACATTGATGCTTCCGAAGATGATGTAACGTCACTGATTAACTACGTTGGGCAAGACATATTTGGCCTCCCTGATCAAGGTGAGCCGATCCCAGCTGATCGGTCTTTGGTTTTTTCCACGGGCGTTGCTTCTCTCTACGATCAAGCAGGAATGTCGCGATACCCTGGGTCGGATCATGAGCGATGGGAAGTATTCACTGAAAACTCAGACGGGTCCCTTGTTCGACTAGGTAGTTCAAGCGAAATTTCTGCGGAATTGTGGCGATTGGCTTGGCCATTTGATCTTCAAGGCTTGCGTCCGCAAGAACTTCTTGCCCAACTTCAGTCAACTCCGGAACGTCAATATGATGTTCCAATCATTGGTGCTACGCTTTTGGCATCGTACGCGTTAGCAGCGATACTGCTTCTCGCCGTATTCCCGCTTACTTTTGTTTCAAGCTTGAATAGACGTGATGTACGCGATTGGTTCTCGGTCGGATTTCCCACCTTCATTCTTTTTGCGGGTGTCGCGCACCTTACGATAGTGGGGGCGACGTGGTCGGGGCTTGCCGTGGGAGCCGCTCTCTTCTTGAGCACTGCATTCTGCGGAATCCGAATGCGAAGCCTGTTGCGGAGTGCCGCTTAGGAGCAGTCAAAGCCTTTGGCAAGAAGATCCGGAACGCAATCAGAATATGAACCGTATCGCGCGTAGCGGTGACTGCAAAAAGCACTAAACCCTAAGAGCAGGCATATATGCGCAGCGCTGCATTCGGTGATATGGGCTCGTTGCCGACCTCGGAGGCGGTGCAGCATCTGCAGTAAAGGACGCCTGTATAGCGTCGCGTACGGCCCTAAGCGACCTTTCGAGCGCTGTCCCAAACGCTGCAGCGCGGCGCTGAGAAGCCGCCGTTCATTGCACTTCCTACGCCTGCACGGATAACTAACTCAACGGTGCCCGATCTCAGAGGGCTGGGCCAGCTCCACAGTAAGCTGATCGAAACCTTAGTGTACCGACCAAAAGGCACTTGATCCTTCGCGCTGCAGTGTCATGCTCCTATCTGTATACGGGAGGTTAGCATGCGAACAAAGATTACTCGTGTCTTGCAGATTGGTGACGTTCATCTCCCTGACTGGCCGGATAAGAGGACCGATATCGATCTAAAGGATAAGGAGTTTTCAACGGATATCATTGGCGAGCTGACAGAAGACAGGCTTTCGCTAGTCCTACGAGCCATAAACAAGATATCAAATTCAGGTGCGATTGATGCTGTCGCTCTTATGGGCGACTACACATCAAAGGGTCAGGTGGAAAAGATCCGACCAGCCGTTGAAATACTGAGTACTATTTTGCAGGACGCGGCAAACCAAAACCAACCGAAGGTATTTGGAGTTCCTGGAAACCATGACGTTTCTCGAACTGTGGCAGCTGAGAAGGGTCCAGTAGTCAAATTTGACAGCGTGAGAGACGCATTTAAGGAGTTCTCACTTCTTGACCCACCTGTAGAGGACTGCCTCAAACACGAGATTGACGGGTCAAATGAAGCGAAACTAGATGTCTACCTCCTGAACACTAGCATCGGATCTATGTCAATCCACTTGCTACCTGAGCCATTAACGCATGAGTTTTCAGAAGAGAAGTTATCGGAAAAAGCCATCGCATTAGTAGGACAGGAGCCAACGCCTGAGGCGAAACCCGAATTCGGAAATAGTGGACGCAAAGAACCAAATCGATTGACCCAACTCTACAACCAACTTGATACCCCATATGTTTCAAGCACATCATTGGATACTCTCTTAACTCACTTGGACACGTGCGAACGCGATTGCGTTTTCATTTGCGCCCACCACAATATCTTGCCACAGCGCGTACCGCGAATTTCACCCTATTCTGAAATGCTCAATGCTGGACTACTCAGGAGTCACCTTCTACGAACCGGGAAAAATATTGTTTACCTGCATGGCCACATACACGAAGATCCCGTTGAGCGAATTGTGAGGAACAGCGCTCACGGCACAGACCAACTTGACACACAGATAATCTGCATTTCAGCGCCTCCAATATGGGAAGGCTTTAATGAGATTGCCTTCTTTCACAATGAAGACAATGATGTGTTTTTGGTGCGATTAACGGAGTATCGGCCAGACACCAATGGACGCATCGGTAATTTTACCGATCAAAGAACGAGCTTCTTCCCACTTGTAGTGGATAACTCCGTGCTGATGACAAAGAACGCACGGCAGATTTGGGATAGACTGAGGGATAGCAAGCGACTCAATTGGCGAGAAGCCGTAGAGACATGCAGTGACTTACATTTAGAAGAAGACGAGCTTGAGCATCTTTTCCTGCTTCTATTTTGCGCCAAAGCAGTGGAAATCGTAAACTTGGGCAAGCCGAGAAACAAATGGCGAATAATCTCTTTGGAGAGGGCTTGAGAAGTGATTAACCCCTTTCAGCCGACCAAATTCGAACACGAAAACAAGCCAAAGGTGTGGTTGTCCTCTTGGGCACGAGCATTGGCAAAATCAAAGAAACCAGACTTTGTCGTTGGCACACGAGGAAGTGGTAAAACAACTGTTTTGCGATCTCTTCACTCAAAGATACTATTTGAGAATGAATTCTTAGCTGAGCAATTCGAAAGGAGACATTTTCATTGGTTCGGCTGCTATATGCAGTTCAATCATAGCTTTCAGCATCTGACAGAAGACGTACAGAAGTACATATCGCTGCAATTGGGAAGGGAGCCAACAGAGCTAGACCGCTATAAGCTTTTCTGCACTTTCTTCGAATTGAGCCTTATTGAGAGTTTATTGGAAGACCTAAGGTCCTTGGAAGACAGGGAGATGATCCATTTCTCTGGTCGAAAAGAATTCGAGGCCTGTACGGAATTAGCCTCTGTCTTTTCCGACCTCGGGCTGAGCCATGTAAAGAAGTTGGCAGACTACAGTGATGCTCTGCGCTTGGTTAGGAGTATGCGGTCTACATTTTTGGCCATATACGATGCAGGTAAGCTTGCAGAAGCTCTTATGGTGATCGATGCGTTCGTTCCAACAACGCTCATTAAGCTGATTAAGGAACGTATTATTCCGTCTATTATGCATCCAAGGATAAAACGTGGAGCGGAGGTCGAGCTCTTCATTATGCTTGATGACTGCGAAAACCTCAGCGATCTCCAGCAGAAGTCACTTAATACATACCTTCGTTCGACAGAGGGCACCGCAAAATGGATAGTTGCCTATGTGAGAGGCGAGTACAATACAGTCGAAACAACTATACCTGAAACTTCGTTAAGTCATGCCGATCGAAAATTCTGCAATGTGGATGAACTATCCGATGAGGACTTTCGAACTTTTTGCGAAAGCGTTGCTGCATTGAGGTTGCGCTCTTTCATAACGGGGAACAGACGGAAGGTGCTCAAAGAAGAATTGATGTTTTCGCTGCAAGCCAAATGTGGAGATCCATCTTACAACTCTCTGGTAGAGGAAGCCATTGGCGCCGGATATCAGAGCGCCAAGATCAATAGTTTTAGAACTAGTGTTGGAAAGACAAAGTTGCTCCTGAATGAAGTGCTTGATGCCGCGATAAAACCAAGCTTTCATGTAGAGCCGAGCAAGGCACCCTTTACCGAGCATGTGGTGCTTACGAGCTTAGACCTTGATATCTTCAGATATCCTACGCGCTCTGATCAAGTTCGCCTCCGCAAAGAGATTTATCGGAAAGAAGCTGCCGCTTATATCGCAGCTTGTCTAGAATGCGGTAGATCACCGATCTATGCTGGCGCACGTTTTGTTATGTGGGCGAGTGATGGCAATATTCGCGACTTCCTGGATATTATGGCGGAGTTTTTTGAGAAGCAGACGTCAGGCAAGAATAGCCGCAATGAGGACACTGACACCTTAGCAAGAGCATGCCGAAATTTTCTCAACAACAGTCGCTCGTTTGGGTTTCGCTTTCAGGATGACGCAATAAAATCTGTGTCTCGTCAGTCGTATGAAACTATCGAGGAAATGCAGGAGACTGGTGACGCCCATCAGTTCTTCCTGCTGGCCGGTTTGTCTGAACTCCAAAAGTTGCTTCACCAATTCAACGCTCATGGGGAAGCCGTCCGCTATCCCGAACGTGGCGTGTTCGTAGTTAACACAGCACAGTTTAGCGGTGTTGCGTACCGGTTCGATCATCCAGATCTTACAAAACTATTGCGCCGTATCGAAAGGGACGGTTTCATCAGAGTACTTGATGTGCATGGCTCTATCGGAAAGGATGATATCGCCTTTCGCCTTCATCGTAGGCTGGCAGCACATCTTGAGTGCTCGCCGCGTGGTGCCTACGAAACGACACGGATTGATCCACAGTCGTTGCTAAGGCTGATGCAGCAAACTGAGGCTATTACGGCGTCAGATTGGGCAAAGGACTATTTTGATAGAGTAGTTGGGCATGATACTCGCCAAAGCCGTTTTGAGGTATAATCAATGATCTTTGATGGTTACGCCTTTGAAGAGGTTAAATGCGAATTATCTGCACTTCCTTCGCGGTCCGTGGATCACGCGATTTTTGTGTTGGGTTGGGAATCCAGGGCACAAACACTTTTCAACAGCTCTTCAATTTCTGGATGCAAAGCCTTTGGGATCCGTTTCAAGGATGACGGAGTGGACGATGCTGTCGAACAGAACTTCCTTGATGCGACAAAGGATAGGTTTTCTGAACATAGTATTGTTGAGTTTGGTTCCGCCTTAGACCGCAGCACGTGGGAGGGTGAGCTTGATAATTTAGTCAGCTCCCTGTCTAACTCTGAGTCTTCGAGCTCAATATTTGTTGACTACACTTGTATGCCCAAAGCGATCACCCAGACACTCTACCGGATGTTGCTGAGGAGAGCTTACTACCCTAGAACTCATTGGGGTTACTGCGAAGGCTTGTACACCGCCGCTCATGGCAACGTGCATTTTGATCAGGGAATTGAGGGAGATTTTTTTCCCATTCGTTTTACGCCCGGCAAGGGTGGAACTTCGAACGAAAGAGCCATCATTCTGGCGCTAGGAGGCGATGCAAAGTTAATATCTACCCTGTTGGAGGGCCCTGACAGAGATCATATTTTTGTTCTCACAGCTAATTCACCAACTTCTCCTGAGTTGTTTAAATCTGCGTCAGATTTAAAAAACCGGATCATGCGAGATTTCCACGTACCGTTAGGAAACTTTGTTGAAGCGGACGCTTTCTCAGTGAACGATTGCATAGAAAAGTACCTTAAGATCATTCAGTCACTCCCAAAGGAGTGTGCAATCGAGATTTTCTGTTCGGGACCGAAATCCCATGCAGTCGCAGCGTGCGCTATCGCTGAAAAATATCATGGATCGGTTTCTCTTTTGGGCCGAATCCCAAGAGCTTACTCGAGGCATGATGTTCCTCCCTCGGGAAAAGTCTCGATCAGCACAGTGAGCAACTTCTGCAACCCCAATATTCGGCACCTTCTGTCAGTGGGGTGCAGTTAAAGCCTCGCTATGTGTAGGCGGTCGTCGCGCATGCTCTGCGCGGCCAACCAATTCCCACAGGCTAGTCCAAACTTAGCAGGTTTCGTGCACATACAAAGAAGCGCGTAGCCATGCAAATTGAGTGCTGGGAATCTTATGGTGGATTTTCTGTGTTTGGCGCGGCCATGCCACATCGTATAGGTGTGTTCGCTTAGGGAAGTGACGAACGTCTGCTTTTAGTGCCGCCATCAAAGGGGCTGGCGTCTGCAGCGAAAGTCGGCTTTCCGCCCTCTATGCATAGCGCCTCGCATGTCCACAACCTGAGGAATCGACTCTGCAGCACCGGGTGGAGGCGCATGGAGCATACCCAAGACTTCGGTCTCGGTCCGTGACAGGCATTGATCCCTGACGCGGCTTAGGGCTTCGCCCCCGGCGCAGGACAAGCGAAACAGATCGAAGAGATGCTTGCTTTGACGGTTTCCCGCGCGCGGGAGCCCTCCGACAAAGGCAGAGCATCTTTCGCCGATTTCGCGTGTCCTTTGCACCCCCACTCTCGGCGAGGGCCAAGGGTTGCATGAGCAACCCCTTACCCAATGAGAGGATAAGAAAATGAACATTCACAACATCATCCACGGCGAGGCCGTAGAGACCTTAAGGACCTTCGAAGCGCAGTCCATTGACTTGGTCGTGACGGATCCGCCCTATCTGGTGAACTACCGTGACCGAGACGGACGGCGCGTGCGGAACGACGATAGCGCAGAGGCTGTGCTGGGCGTGTTTCCGGAACTCTATCGCGTGATGAAGCCGGACAACTTCCTGGTGCTGTTCTGCGGCTGGGCCGCCATCGCGCAGTTTTCCCAAGCCTGGGCGGAGGCCGGGTTTCAGGTGGGCGGGCACCTGGTCTGGGGCAAAGACTATATGTCCAATGCCAAGCACGTGCAGTATCGCCACGAAAGTGCCTGGCTCCTGACCAAGGGACGGCCGGAGAAGAACGGGAACGCGCTCCCGGACCTTCTGGCGTGGACCTATAGCGGCAACCGGCATCACCCGACGGAGAAGGCCGTCGAGGTGGTCTCGCCGCTCGTGCGCGCATTCTCGAAGCCGGGTGAGACGGTTCTGGACCCGTTCCTGGGCTCCGGGACGACCGCCGTGGCAGCAGCGTTGATCGGGCGCAAGGCCATCGGCATCGAACTCGAAGCCAAGTATTGTGCTCTAGCCCGGTCGCGTGTCGCGGGGGCGGAGCGGTTCCATGCTACGCGCACCACCCAAAGACAAGCGGCCTGACTGTGGTGCTGTTTTCCCCGCCGCGCCGGATGGCGCGGCGGGGAGTCCTCCGCCTAGGATTTCGGCGCGCTCCCGTTCGGTCGCGCGGCAACTCGGTCTGGTGCCTAGCCCAAGAACATCCACCGCTAGCCGGGGGATAGGCGGTGGATGGAGGCGAGAGTACCCAAGGATAGCCACTGTGCGTCGCGGCGAGAACGCAGGAGAGGACCAAGAGTGGATGGTTGGAAGCAGTTTGCACCGCTGTGAGCAACTAGCTGCTGATGTTTGCCCCCTTATCCACAGACTTGTCCCCTGGAAAATCGCGCTCAGAGGCCCAAGTCTGCATCTACACTTTGCGATCGTGTCAATATGTTGTAGTCTTTTCTCGAAAAGCTACAAAGAATGGCTATCCAGATTGAGGTTTGCAGGCTTTCCCAGGCTGGCTGCAACTGCTAGGCAGATGGTTTGTGGGATTAGAAGCGGGTTCCGTTGATGCTCAACTCTGCGAAGACTGTGGTCAGAGAAAGAGACGGCGGTGATCGTGACAGCACCGAACTTCATGCTGGAGGCACACTCGAGCAAAGGGGTGAGGTGATGATCTCAAGCGAACCAAGCGTTCTCGAACCTGGAGATGTGTCGCTCATCGACTCGTTCGATCTCGCCTACGTTGTCGATCCAAGAGACAAGAAGCTAATGTCGGCCGTCGAAGAGCTGTATCAGCGAGACATCTACTTCGTCGGTGACACCAGGGGAAAAACGCTCAAAACGGTGTTCGAAGGAACGACGATCGGAATGCGAGAACGCACTGCAATTGTTGAAACGCTCAGATACTTTGGGATTGAGCTCGGCTGACTGTCTTGTCTACAGGATTGGGTGTTCGCCTATGGCTACTTGCATCGTCCCTTTGTTTTTGGTCTGACCCGTCAGTCCCTTAACCGCTTTGCGAACATCAAGGCGCGCTTCGTAGCGATCCACACGCAACTCACTTCGCAATGTGCTGCTGAGCGAGACGGCCTCGCCGAGCGATTGAACAACCGTCTTGGCAAACCAGCCCGTCACCGGGAAGCCGTTCTGGAGCTGCGAGAGGACTTCCCTTTTTACTGGACCACCCAGTCGTGCCACAAGTCTTGTAGTGTCTCGGAGATCGAGTTCGCGCAAGTATTGGTCCAAGTCGGGGACGTACCAGTTTGCAAGACGGATCTCAACATTCGGTCTCAGTGACCCTGCCGACCTTTCGGCTGCGTTTAGAGAGAGCAGTGCATCAAGCACGAACATTGCCTTTGGAAAAGTCAGCTCTTCGCGACGAGCGGCCTTCAGGAGAGGGTTGCGACCGATACGATCCAGAAGCCAGCGCTCCGGCTGTAGTTCGTCGCCCGCGAGCGCAAACCCAGGGTAGTAGTCCAGCCACCCGGTAGGCAGGTCTCTGTAGTCTTTTGCTAGGTGCCTATCCAGTCGCGTCTTGATTCGCTCAGGTCGGCCTATTGCTTGTTCCCTGAAGAACTCTGTCAGACCGCAGACGTAGAAAAAGTCCGACCGTCCAAACTCATCCTGCCAAGTTGAGGGCCATGGTTCGTCGGGCGTGTTATCGGTCAAGGCCCTCAGATTCTCAAGTCTCTCTTCCGACACTATACCTCCGATACCTGAACAGAGAATTCGACCAAATTCTACCTTCTTGACCCAGAGCTTCGCTGAGCACGCCCCCGGCCGAAGAAGCTTTCATGAAATCTTCGTAACAGATCAAGGTCGAATTCGACCTTTTGCGAGCGTCTTCCGACGAACGCCAACGAAGTTCCCCCATTGAGAGAGGGTCTCCGGCGTTTACTCAATCAAGTCAGGGAGTTGGAACTCTGGTCTATTAGAGCAGTGCCCAACCGAGTTCAACCCTACCTTGGAGGAAATGGTATGCACCCCTCGATTGCTGCACAGATGCTTGGCGTAAAGAAGCCTCATCACGAGCCCTCAGAGCTCGAAATCCTAGCCCGACATGCCCAAGACGTCGAGACCGACAAGTTCAAGCCGCCGCGCCCGAAAGGCGACATGTCGAAGAAGGGTTTCTGGGAACGCCTCTTTGACTAATCCGTCTGCTTGGAGACATACTCGGAGCCAGCGCGTCCTACGTTGGCTCCAGCCTCTTTATCGCACGCGTGAGGGTCCACGGATGGACGTCGTAGCTCGCCGCCACCTGCGCCACCGAAACCCCGTGAGTGGCTAACCGGCGTGCCGCTGATCGAATCTGGCGGTCGCTCAGCTTGGGCGGACGACCGAGACGTTTCCCTCTTCGCCGGGCGGCCTCCAGCCCTTGCTTGGTTCGCTCGCTGAGGAGGTGCCGTTCGAACTCGGCGAGACCGCTGATGAAGGTGTAGAGCAGTTTGCCATGCGGGGTGCTCGTGTCGATCTGCATGGACACGATCTGGATGCCGACGCCGCGCTCGGTGAGCTTGTCGAGCTCGGTCAGCGCGTCCTTCGCCGACCGGAACGCGCGGTCGAGGTCGAGAATCACGAGCGTGTCGCCGCCGGTCAGTTGCGCGATCAGCGCTTCATAGACTGGTCGATGCATCGCCGTTGCGGAGAGGCGCTCGACGCGCAGCTCGTCGCAGATCGGCGCGAGCGCGTCGACCTGTCGATCGACGCACTGCTCCTCGGTGCTGACGCGTAAGTATCCGATTTTCATGAGCTTCCTAGGCAGCGGCAGAGTTTCCCATACGGTCGCATTCAACGGAAACGACCCTTTCTGCGTTGCTGCCTGCGGCTCGGTCTCTTCGCATGTGCGAAGGGCAGGAACCGCTGGTTCCTTTCATCTTCTCCCAGTTTACCAAAGTCCATGTCTGTGGCACAAATTTCCAACGAAAACGGTCCCTTATGTTGGATCGACGTGTCGGAGATCAGCTCAAAATCGCGCAGACGGCGGTTTTTGCCGCCTGCCTTCTCGGCGCCTCCTTGGCCAGTGATCGGGCCGAGGCTCTCACCGCGGGCGACGTCCTGGAGAACCTGAACGACGACCAGTGGTTTGGTTATGTGAGCGGCCTCCTCGACGGTCTCGCAACGGCGCGGTGGCTTGCCGAGAGACCGGATTCAAGCGGCATGCGGTGCATCTATGAGTGGTACACGGCGCGGCCCGCCGAACAGACGATCGCCGAGATCGAACAGTGGTTCGGACGCCATCCAGAGCAGCAGGCGGGCCTCCTTCTGCACGTCTTGATCGCAGAGGAGTGCCCAAGCCAATGATCCGGTTGCAACGCCATTTCGATCTTGCAGACGGCCGCCGCGGGTATTGGGCGGACCAGCACAGGCTGCATCGACGTCAACGCAAGGACGCGGCACGGCGCGAGCAACAAGCGGAAGACGCCGAAGCAGACTTCGCCGCGCTTGCGGCCGGCGCCATCGTCGCAACGGAGATCGAACTGCGCGACTTCAGGCTACGGCTCGAGAGCTACGAGACCGCGACCGTGGACGCGCTCCTGTCGAACGGGGAAGCGCTCGATCTACTCCAGGTCCAAATCGACCAAGTTCTGGCCCGCGCGCATGTGTTGGAGGACGGCAGACGCGTCTTCAAGACCCGCGATGGAACCCAGGTCTTCGACGAACACGGCGACGAAGTCGGCCAAGAGCTGATCACTCCGGAAGACATCGGAGACTCGCATCCGGTTTGGGAGGACTATCAGCCGCTTCTCGAAGCCAGACAGGAACTGACGGACCAACGTGTACGCCTTCTGGAGTTCCAGGATCGCCTCGACCTGGTGAACGAGGAGACGCGCGACGGACCGATCACCACGGACCGGCTGGAGGAGCTCGATGCGGAGCTCAATGCCCTCATGCCCCCGGATGTCCGATCGCGTCTCCCCGGGATGTCGGTTGAAACACCAGTGCTCGGTTCGGTGTCACGATCGCCTTCGAACACCAGCGCCGACGCAGCAGCCAAGCTTGAACTCTAAAGGCGCCGCTTGGGTCCACGATCGCGTTGCGGCGCTATGAGCACGGAGGGTGGACGCAACTGCGTCTGAAACCCCGGCTCGGTGTAGAGCCGCATCTCTTCCCGATGCCGCGTCATTGCCACATAGGACAGATGCCGATCCATGGTCTTGCTGCTCAACACGTAACTCCGATCCACCGTACAACCCTGCGACTTGTGGATGCTGACCGCGTAGCCGTGATCCAGGGCCGTGTAGCTACGTGTGTAGACCGATACGGATCGGCCTGAATCGTCCAAAGATATCCGAAGCGTCGTCTCACCGACGTCCTCAATGGTGCCCAGCATCCCGTTCCGAACACCCAAGGCTCTGTTGTTCTCGGTGAAGAGGACGCGATCGCCAATGGAGAACGCCCGTGGACCATGATCGGTAGAGACGAGAGTCTCCCGATCGAGCGGGTCGCGGGACCGTAGCCGTGCCCGGATCGCTTGGTTGAGTGCGAAGACATCCTGGCGCCGATGCGCCATGGCCAGCCGGGTCGTTCCGGGGGCATCGGATTCGACATCTGCGACATAGTCCGAAGCGAGCGCATCGACGGCTTGGTCGGTTGTCGTGTGCGTGCGAACGCATCCCTGGGCCGCATAGTCGTCCACCGCGTCACCGATTTTTCCTTTCGCGAGGGCGACGGAGGCGTCGCGCTGCCAGGGTGCACGTTGCCGTCGGATCTCGGCGAGCGTCGCGTGGCTCTGCCGCGCGATGATGTCCCGAAAGGGCGTTCCGGCCTCGATCGGCTGCAATTGATCGGGATCGCCCACCAGAACGACCTTGCATTGCCGGTCCGCGAGCGCGCCGACAACGCGGGAGAGTTGGCGCATACCAACCATTCCGGCCTCATCGATCACCACGATCGACCCGCGCTCGATCGGCTCGTACCCGTTCGACCAGGACGTTTCGAGCGATGCGAGGGTACGCGACGCGATCCCGGAGGACCGTTCCAGGCCGTCGACCGCCTTCCCGGCAAGCGCAAGGCCGGTCACGGCATACCCCCCCGACTGCCAGGCTTGGCGCGCCAGAGACAGAAGCGTGCTCTTCCCCGAGCCAGCATACCCGACCACACAGGCCAATGCGCGCCCCTCGGTCAGATGCTTGAGCGCCTGAGCTTGCTCCGAGGACACCGACGCTCCGCGCTCCGCGAACGCCGCGTTCTGCGTTCGGACGGCGCGCGAGACATGCGCTGACGCTACGGCGAAGTGGCGTGTTTCCGCGAGGGTTTTGGCGGTGTGAAGAAGCGAGCGTTCGGAATCCAGGAACGACCGCGTCGTGTAGCGTGCCGGACCGTCAGAGGATCGCGGCACAAGATCCGGCGAGGCCAAGAGTCGCTCGCGGAGCCGGGCCCGCCAGTCCATGTCGGTCGACATGCGGCGCAAAACCGCGTCGATCTCCCCCAGTGTGAAGGTCTCCCGGCGCGCAGAGAGGTGATCCAGAACGGCCTCCGGCCGGAACTCCGCGGCAAAGATCGAAGGGAGTGGATCGCCCTCGGGCAAGACAAGATGCTGACGCGGGTCTCGGGCGTGCCGCGTCTCTAGCGCCTCGGCCTTGAGATCCGCGAAGGCGTCTTCGAACCCCTGCCGCGCGGCGAGGTCACGTCGCACCTTGAGGTGGCGCGCAATGAGCGCATCGGTCTCCGCGCGGCAAGCCTGTTCAAACGCATCCGCTTCCGCTTCGAGCTTGGCCTCGATCCGGGGCAATCCCCCGGTCACCTGCGCCCAGATGCGACGCGCGCCGCGAGGAAGCCTTTCACGACGCGCGCGGCGTGCCTCTTCCCGTCGTGCGTCTTGGCGTTCGGCGATTGCGTGGCGTTCACTGCGCTGCTCTCGTATCAGGTTGTCCAGGTCGGGCTTGCGCAGGTGCCTTGTCGGCTTCGACACATCCGGATCGGAGACCCGGCTCACATCCGGCAAATCATTGGGCGACCCTAGGCGGGCCCGAAGCGCCTTCGCGCCAGCCCCCGTCCATCGGGACAGAGAAAAGACCTGGCCGTCCGCAGAGACCGCGACGAACCCGCGCCGCGTGCCCTTCGCGAGGATGAAGCCTTGTTCCTTGAGCGCGGCGGCAAAGGCCGTCTTCGTGTCCGACCGTTCCCAGCAACTGCGGAAAAGTGCCTTCAAAGCCTTCGGGTCGCGGGCCGCACTCTTCGCCTGCGCCGCTTCAATCCGGTCGAAGGTGTTCCTGTCGCGTTTGGACGGATCGTCGAACCCGGCAGGCATCTCCCAGCCATGGGTGCGGTAGAGGTCGCGCGCGATCGACTGCAGGCGGCGTTTGAAGTGGGGTAGGTTGATCGCCGTCATCCGCTCGCTGTCGATACGCGACCAGACGCAATGGGCATGCCGCCGTCCGAGCTTCTCGTGAAAGACGACTGCACGGGGCTGGCCGCGAAGCCCGAGCTTCGCTTCGATCTCTTCGATCGCCGCCTCGAATCTTGCCACGGACACCACCGCATCGGGCGGCGGGTTGAGGCTCATCGAAAAGAGGTACTGGCGGCACTTGGTCCCGAGCGAGACAGCTTCGGCCTCTTGGAAGGCGTCGACCAGATTGTCGGAGACGAACCCGCGCATCTCATGCACGCGCGCATGCTCATTGTCCTCGACGTTGAGCAAGTGCAGGGCGAGCGCCCGCCCGTTGCCGCGCTGCGTGCCCTTGAGGATCATGTTCTGTAGCCGAGAGCGCGCAGAAGCAGTTGGCGCATACCAATCACCGCCCGATAGGCCTCGTCGAGATCAGCCTTGGTGGCGTCGTCCACGGGAAGCGTGCCGATATTGGCGTGGTGGGCGAGTTGATTGAGGTTGTTGGCGATCCGGGATTGCCCGAGCAAGCCGAGGAGCTGCGCGATCGCTTCCCGATCCTCGACACTCGATCCTTTCCGCCGTCGCCGCGGAACCTCTCCCGCGAGCGCCTTGGCTCGCATGTAGACGCTGAGCGACATCCCGTCGGCGAGCTGCTGGAGCTTTTCGTGCTCCTCCGGCGACAACCGCACGGTCACACGAGGACAATCCCGCGTGCGCCGCCGCTCGCCGCGCTGTCTAGTCTTCGGCGGCTCGGCCCCAGAGCTACGACGAAACGCGTCCGACGCCCCGATCATGGCGACGGCCCCGACCGCCGCGGTCCTCGCACCCGAGACGGTTGCCCGGTCTTCCCCTTAGACGCCGCCTCAAGATGCCGAACTAACTCCGGCTCACCCTTGAGAACCCCGGCCCAATCCTCTAGCTCACCGAGCAGCGCAACAGGATCAAAGTGTTCTAGGTCACTCCGATCCTCTGCACCACCCCGACCGCCCGCCGCCCTCCCAGGTCGGCGGTCGCGACCAAGGCGGATCGTGCGCCTCTTGGGGTGCGGCACAAAATCTCCTCTCCCTGATCCTGATCAAGTCGGGACTTCCGGTGCTGTGGCAGAATCGGTCTGCCGGAAGGCCATCGATCGGCGGTCCGCCTTGGGGAGCCCAATGCGGGAAGCGGATCGATGCGTTGGATTCTACGCGCTCTGATACCGGGCGCGGATGTGGTAGACTGCACCGGACAGGGCGGACCATTTGCCCCTTCATGGGAGAGATCGAATGCTCAAGAAATACACCGAAGCCGAACGGATCACCGACGGGCCCTGGGCCGGGTTCCTGGGCGGCGACTGGCAGCGCGGCATCGATGTGCGCGATTTCATTCAGGCGAATTACACGCCCTACGAGGGCGATGGCAGTTTCCTCGCGGACGCCACCGGCCGGACCGACGCGATCTGGTCGCAGGTCCTCAAGCTCTACGCCGCGGAACGGGACAAGGGCGTGCTGGATGTCGACCCCTCGGTGCCGTCGACGCTGACCGCCTTCGGCCCGGGCTATATCGACAAGGACAAGGAGCGGATCGTCGGCCTCCAGACCGACGCGCCGCTCAAGCGCGCGATCTTCCCCGACGGCGGCATCAAGATGGTCGATGCCGCGCTCGAAGCCTACGACTACACGCCCGATGCGGAGGTCACCCGCACCTTCAGCGAGTACCGCAAGACCCACAATCAGGGGGTCTTCGACGCCTATACGACCGAGATCCGCAAGGCCCGTAAATCCGGTGTGGTCACCGGATTGCCGGACGCCTATGGCCGCGGCCGGATCATCGGCGATTACCGCCGGGTGGCGCTCTACGGGGTCGATGCGCTGATCGCCGACAAGGAGGCGCAGAAGGTCTCGCTGGAGCCGGATGTGCTCGACGAGGCCACGATCCGGGCGCGGGAGGAACTGAGCGACCAGATCAAGGCGCTCCATGACCTCAAGGCGATGGCTGAAGGCTACGGCATCGACATCTCCGGCCCGGCCGAAACCGCCCAAGAGGCGATCCAGTGGACCTATTTCGGCTATCTGGGCGCGATCAAGGACCAGAACGGCGCGGCGATGTCGGTGGGGCGCGTCTCCACCTTCCTCGACATCTATATCGAGCGCGATCTGGCGTCCGGCGCCCTCGACGAAAGCGCCGCGCAGGAACTGATCGACGATCTGGTCATCAAGCTCCGGATGGTGCGGTTCCTGCGGACCCCGGGCTACAACGCGCTCTTCACCGGCGATCCGGTCTGGGCGACGGAATGCCTGGGCGGGATGGGCGAGGACGGGCGGCCTCTCGTGACCAAGTCGAGCTTCCGGTTCCTGCACACGCTCTACAATCTCGGCCCCGCGCCGGAGCCGAACCTGACCGTGCTCTGGGACAACGATCTGCCCGACGGGTTCAAGGATTTCTGCGCCAAGACCTCCATCGACACGTCCTCGATCCAGTATGAGAACGACACGCTGATGCGGAGCTACTGGGGTGACGATTACGGCATCGCCTGCTGCGTCTCGGCGATGCGGATTGGCAAGCAGATGCAGTTCTTCGGCGCCCGGGTGAACCTCGCCAAGGCGCTGCTTTACGCGATCAACGGGGGCCGGGACGAGATTTCCGGCGACCAGATCGGTCCGGAGATGGCGCCGATCACCTCCGACGTGCTCGACTTCGACGAAGTCATGTCCAAGTACGAGCATTTCGAGGATTGGCTCGCCAAGGTCTATGTCCAGGCGCTCAACATCATCCACTTCATGCACGACAAGTACAATTACGAGCGCCTTGAGATGTCGCTGCACGACCGTGAGGTTTACCGGACCATGGCCTGCGGCATTGCCGGGCTCTCGGTGGTGGCCGACAGTCTGGCTGCGATCAAATACGGTACCGTGCGGGTGATCCGGGATGAGACGGGCCTTGCCGTCGACTACGAGATCGAGGGCGACGACATCCCGGCCTATGGCAATAACGATCCGCGGGCCGACGATCTGGCGGTGGAGGTCGTGCACAGCTTCATGGACAAGGTGCGGCAGAACCCGACCTATCGCGATGCCGAACACACCCAGTCGGTGCTGACGATCACCTCCAACGTGGTCTACGGCAAGATGACCGGGGCGACGCCGGATGGGCGCAAGAAGGGCGAGCCCTTCGCGCCGGGTGCCAACCCGATGCATGGCCGCGATCAGCTTGGTGCGATTGCCTCGGCCGCCTCGGTGGCGAAGCTGCCCTATGAGGATGCCCAGGACGGGATTTCCTACACCTTCTCCATCGTGCCTTCAGGGCTGGGCCGCAACGAGGGCGATCAGGTCGCCAATCTGCGCACGATCCTGTCGAAGTTCGTCGATGACACGGGCCACCACATCAACGTCAACGTGTTCAATCGCGAGACGTTGCGCGATGCGATGGATCACCCGGAGAAGTACCCGCAGCTCACGGTGCGGGTGTCGGGCTATGCGGTGAACTTCATCAAGCTGACGCGGGAGCAACAGGAGGAGGTGCTGGCACGAACATTCCACGAAACCATCGGCGCGGTCTGATCGCCGGACGATGGACCGACTAGGCCCGACCCTGGATGGGCTGCGGGTCCCATGCCGGCTGCCCCGGCGGGCGACCTTGCATGCCGCCCGCATCGGGTCACGGTCGCATGAGTCCAGGCGATTGTCCGTCGGTTAACCGAATCTGTGTCTTTATGATCGCCAGGCCTGTCACGCCTGCGGCTGTTTCTGTCCCGGGGTCTTGAGTGAAGGCTCGTTTCAGGTGATCCTAATTGCAAAGTGACGCGCCCTAGTGGCGATGCCGTCACATAATCGAGCAGAAAAGCGGGACGAAACCAATGACGTCAAACGAACCGCCCAGTTGGGCGGAAACT
The DNA here is from genome assembly GCA_028285185.1 of Anaerolineae bacterium. Classification (GTDB taxonomy): domain Bacteria; phylum Pseudomonadota; class Alphaproteobacteria; order DSM-16000; family Inquilinaceae; genus JACKIG01. The sequence continues at coordinate 93,006 of JANQQD010000115.1, forward strand.
CTCTCGGAAAAGCTGGACCGGCTCATTCACCTCACCGAAACGCAGTTGCGAGTCCAGCGCGTTGCCGCTCTCGGTCCCGACCGTATCGTTACGATCAATCACCGGGGGGTCGACTTTCGGATTCACGTGCCGTTCGGAGAGCAGGACTACATTCAGCGCACGATCGTCACCAATCGTGGGTTCTACGAGGCCAATCTGCTACAGCGGCTCTCGGATATGGCGATCGTTCCGGCGGAGGGAGTGATCGTTGATGTCGGGGCCAACATCGGCAACCACACGGTCTTTTTCGGCCATTTCCTCGAGCCGAGACGCCTCTATTGTTTTGAACCGCAGCAAGTCGCGTTTTCGACACTGACGCGGAATATCGAGCTGAACCTGGAGCATTGCGACGTTCGGGCTCGACAAGCCATGCTCGGGGCGGAAACCGGTATGGGCGGCATCTCACGTTATCAGAACTGGAACCAGGGCGGTGCGGAGTTCGAGGCGGCGGAGGACGGCCGAACCGAGATGCTGCGGCTCGATGAGGCCGTGGACCCGGCCGATATTCCCGACATCGCGCTGATAAAGATCGATGTGGAGAGAGCCCAGACCGAGGTCTTGCGCGGCGCAACAGGGGTTCTGACCGAAGCGCGGCCCGCTCTTTGGATCGAGATCTTTGACGAGGAGCGGGAAGAGACCGACAATCTGCTGAAGGAGTTCGGGTATACGGGGGAACGTTTGACGGCTTCGAACTACCTCTATCGTGCCGAGCCGAGCTGAGGGCTTCCATTCGCGGCGCGGTGGGCTTTGCACTATGTTCGTCTCCAAGATGTCCAGAGCCCTTCGGTTTGCCCGGTCAAGCCGGGCGCTGTCCGTTGCGACAAGGCGCGGTGGAATTCGCCCGCGCGCCGGGACTTGAGGCGCCCATGGCTGCCGCACCGAATGCCCGGGTCCGCGAGATCGAGGCCGCGATTGCCGGAGGCGACGAATCCCGGATTCGTGACTATTACCGCGATGCCGTGGAACATCACCTCCATGATCGCGACGAATTGCATCGAAGGCGCATGCTGATCGGTCGATCCTGCGCCGAAACGACAGACACCTTTGCGTTTTTTGCGCTCCTGAGCGTCTTGCTCGATGATCGAAAGGGCTGGGACATCGCCGCGAAACAGCTCGGGCAGGATTTCGACCCGGGTTTCGAGTTTCTGGCCTATCGCACCCGAGCGCACCATTTCAAAAACCACGCTCTCGAAAACTGGACGTTCCTGCTGTCAAACGCAAGGAACAAGGGTCACGTTCCGGCCGCGATACTCTACTGGCGGCGGCGCTTTGGCGGGCGATCCCTGGCGCGCTACGTCCTTTTGCCACCAATCCTTGCCGTCTTCGGACTGAAGGCGGCCGTCATCGCAATGTCCGACCGGGCGGATCGTCGTCTCGCGACCTATACCGGGGATCGCGCACCATCCGGGTAGGACAACGTCCCGCGCGCGCGTCTCGAGTTGATCATGCGGTCCTGCGGGTTGGGAGCGCCCGGTCTTTTCGCGCCCTCCGGTGCGGTCGGGTCGGCTGCAACATTGCAGGGAGAGGGTCTGCACTCCATCATATGACATGAGACGTCGCACAGGAGCGCCCGTGCCGCCCGAAGCCCCACATCTGACGCATCTCGCCAGCCACCGCTACGAGATCCAGCACCATTCGCTGGAGACGCCATCGGTGGCTGCCCTCGACCCGGCCCTGCGTCAGGAGCACTCGGGCTACATCCACTCCATCGAAACCGCGGCGACGCTCGACGGGCCCGGGATCCGCTTCGTGGCGTTCCTGTCGGGCTGCCATTTCCGCTGCCTCTACTGCCACAACCCCGATACCTGGAAGCTGAAACACGGGCTCCACGTCACCGTCGACGACATGATGGAGGAGATCGAACGCTATGCCGATTTCCTGATCCGCTATGGCGGCGGGGTGACGCTCTCGGGCGGCGAGGTCATGGTGCAGGACCGGTTCGTCACCACGCTGGTGCGGCGGTTGAAGGAACGCGGACTGCATGTGGCGCTCGATACGAATGGGTATCGCGGCGATCATGTCTCCGACGAATTGATGGCCGATGTCGATCTCTGGCTCCTCGACATCAAGGCGTTTGGCGACAAGCTGCACCGCCGGGTCACGGGGCAGTCGAACGCGCCGGTCCTCGACTTCGCGCGCCGGCTCTCGGCGGCTGGGGAGCGGATGTGGATCCGGTTCGTTCTGGTGCCGGGGCTGACCGACGATCCGGACGACATCGAGGGGCTCGCCGATTTCGTTGCGACGCTCAAGGGTGTCGAGCGGGTCGAGGTCTTGCGGTTCCACCAGATGGGCGCCTTCAAGTGGAAGGAGCTTGGCCTCGACTACAAGCTGAAACACACCCAGCCCCCCGATACCGCGACCTACGAACGGGTCTGCCACCAGTTCGCTGCCCGGGGGCTGATGGTCTACTAGACTGGCCCGCGGCACGTGACGCCCAGAAGCTGCCCAAACCCCGCATCGTCTGCCTCGATAGGCGCCAAAGCCGGTCCTGCCACCCGGCCCGGACAGCGCCCCATTGCATTGCTGTAGACAGCTTGCTTAACTCGGCGCTCAAGACCGGGCCCGAGAGTCCGGCGCAGACCAGGGAGATCGCGGCTTGGCCGATGGTTCGTCCGCGAACGCGTTCGTGGAGTTCGAGCGGGTTCAGAAGAGCTACGATGGCGAGACGCTCGTCGTCAAAGACCTCAACCTCTCGATGCCCCAGGGCGAGTTTCTCACCATGCTGGGGCCATCGGGGTCGGGCAAGACGACCTGCCTGATGATGCTGGCCGGGTTCGAGACCGCGACCCATGGCGAGATTCGCCTGAACGGCCGGCCGATCAACAACATCCCGCCGCACAAGCGCGGCATCGGCATGGTGTTTCAGAACTACGCGCTCTTCCCGCACATGACCGTGGCCGAAAACCTTGCCTTCCCGCTGGAGGTCCGCAAGATCGGCAAGGCCGCGCGCGAGGAGAAGATCGCCCGGGCGCTCGACATGGTGCAGATGTCGGCCTTTGGCGGGCGGCGCCCGGCGCAGCTCTCCGGCGGCCAGCAGCAGCGTATCGCGCTGGCTCGCGCGCTGGTCTTCGAGCCGGAACTGGTGCTGATGGACGAACCCTTGGGCGCGCTCGACAAACAGCTCCGCGAAAGCCTGCAATTCGAGATCACCCATCTCGCCCACCAGCTCGGCATCACCGTGGTCTATGTCACCCACGACCAAACCGAGGCGCTGACCATGTCGGACCGGGTCGCGGTCTTCGACGACGGGGTGATCCAGCAGCTTGCCGCCCCGGATGAGCTTTACGAGGCGCCGCAGAACAGCTTCGTCGCGCAGTTCATCGGCGAGAACAACACGCTCGAAGGCGTGGTTCAGGAGATCGCCGGCGAGACCTGTATCGTGCGCCTCGACGACGGCGAGATCATCGACGCCAAGCCCGTCAACGTGACCGGCATCGGCGCGCGCACCAAGGTCTCGATCCGCCCCGAACGCGTCGAATTCATCGCCGAGCGGCTTCAGGAGGGCGCCCATACGCTTCACGCCGAGGTGCTCGAATTCATCTATATGGGCGACATGTTCCGCACCCGGCTGAAGGTCGCGGGCAATGACGACTTCATCATCAAGAGCCGCAACGCGCCCGATCAGGTGCGCTTGCAGCCCGGCCAGAAGATCGAGATCGGCTGGCTGCCGCAGGATTGCCGCGCGCTCGACGCCTGAGCGCGCGGTGGACGAAAGGTGCGCCGGGCCGGCCCGGGGTCGGCGCGCCGGAGAACCCAAACCGGGCGACTGACGGGAGAAAACGCATGACCCTGACAAGAACCCTGATGGCCACCTCCGCCCTCGCGCTCTGCGCCGGCGGGCTCTCCGCCCAGGAGATGGCCGACGAGATGACCCTGGTGAGCTGGGGCGGCGCCTATCAGGCGAGCCAGCAGAACGCCTATGTCGCGCCCTATCTGGAGATGAACGCCGGCGTCACCGCGACCTGGGACGAAAGCTCCGCCGAAGCGGTCGCCAAGCTGCGCGCCATGAACGAAGCCGGCAACATCACCTGGGATCTCGTTGATGTGGTCGGCGCCGATGCGATCCGGCTCTGCGACGAGGGTCTGGCGATGGAAATCGACCATGACGAACTCCTTGCCCCGGCGCCCGACGGCACCTCGGCCTCGGACGATTTCGGCGATCTGATCGTCTCGGACTGCTTCATCCCGCAGATCGTCTATTCCACGACCTTCGGTTACCGCACCGATGTCGAGGCATGGGGCGGCGCCGCGCCGGACGATGTCTGCGATGTCTTCGACCTCGAAGCCTTCCCCGGCATGCGCTCGCTGGAGCGGCGGCCGATCAACAACCTTGAATGGGCGCTGCTCTGCGATGGCGTGGCCAAGGAAGACGTCTACGATGTGCTCGAGACCGAGGAAGGCCAGGACCAGGCCTTCGCCAAGCTCGATACGATCAAGGACAGCGTGATCTGGTGGACCGCCGGCGCCGACACGCCGCAGCTTCTCGCCGATGGTGAAGTGGTGCTCGGCTCGACCTATAACGGCCGGCTCTTCAGCGTGATCGAGGAGCAGGATCAGCCCGTGGCGATGCTCTGGGACGCGCAGGTCTTCGACCTCGACGGCTGGATCATCCCGGCCGGTCTGCCCGAGGACCGTCTGGCGCGGGTCAAGGACTTCCTGGTCTTCGCCACCGACACCCAGCGTCTGGCGGATCAGGCCAAGTGGATCAGCTATGGCCCCGCGCGCGCCTCCTCCGCGCCGCTCGTCTCGACCCATGCCGAACTCGGCATCGAGATGGCGCCGCATATGCCGACCGATCCGAACAACGCGGCCAACACGTTCCTGTTCAACTACGAATGGTGGGCGGATTACCGCGACGACCTGGACGCCAAGTTCCAGGCCTGGCTCGCCCAGTAACGACCAGATCGGGACGGGCGGCACGGACCGCCCGTCCCGACACGACGAAGGAAGGGGGCTCGCGATGCCCAAGGGCTACATCATCGGCCATATCACGGTCACCGATCCCGAGGCTTACAAGGAATATATCGAGCGCGACACACCGATCCTGGAGAGCTTCGGCGGCCGTTTCGTGATCCGCGGCGGCCAGAGCGAGGTCGTCGAGGGCGAGACCTTTGAGCGCCATGTGGTGATCGAGTTCCCGAGCTACGAGGCGGCGAAGACCGCCTATAACGATCCCGAATACCAGGAGGTTGCCGAGATCAGGCGCCGCAACGCCGAAAGTGTCATCGTATTGGTGGAAGGCACCGAATGACCGACGCGGCTGCCGGCGATCCGGCCTCGGCACGGGCGGGTGGACGGGCCGGGGCGCCGCCCGCCGCCGGGCCGATGCTCGCCGCAGATGGCCGTCCCCTGAAGGCCAGCCTGAACCGCGCACTGAGGCGTCAGAAGCTCCGGGCGCTCGCCCTGATCGCGCCGCTTCTGATCTTCATCCTCGTCACTTTCGTGGCGCCGATCGCCGACATGCTGTTCCGCTCGGTGCAGAACGACATCGTGCAGGATACGTTGCCGCGCACCGTCGTGGCGTTGCAGGACTGGGACTACGAGAGCGGCCAACCGCCCGGGGAACCGGTCTTTCGCGCGCTCGCCGCCGACCTCGCCGTCGCCGTGGAGGAGAAGGCCCATACCCGTCTCGGCAGCCGTCTGAACTACGAGACGACGGGGATGTCCTCGCTCTTTCGCCGTACCGGGCGGGGCGTGGATGAAATCGGCGAAGTGCAGGCGGAACAGTTCTTCGATCTGAACCCGGCCTGGGAGGAGCCGGCGACCTGGGTCGCGCTGATGGCCACGCCCGAATGGCGCGAGGCGGCGCAGGCGGCGGAAGCGCCGGGGCCCGCGCTAGAGCTGAACGAGGCCGCGCGCGTGGCGCTGCCCCGGACCGCCGAAGCCTATTCCGAATTCGCCCGGGTCATCGCCGCAGAGGACGGTGACAGCCCGGCCGAGGAAGAGCCCTGGATGATCGTCTATCTCGCGCTCTACGAGGACCTGCTGGCCAATCCCCAGACTGCCGCGTCGTTTGCCGGTGCCGAGGCCGCGCTTCTGGCCGAAGCCGCGGGCGCGGTGCCGGACTTCGCGACCCTCTCGGTGCGCGACAGCTTCCTCGAGATCGACGAGGATTGGGGCGATCCCGAGGTCTGGGGCACGATCAGCGCCTTCGCCCCGGCCTATACCCCGGGCTATTTCCTGACTGCCGCCGATCGCGGCCTCACCCCTGCCGGTGTCGAGGTCAAGCCCGAGGACGAGCGCATCTACCTCAAGCTCTTCTGGCGCACGATGGTGATGTCGCTGACCATCACCGGGGCCTGCATCCTGCTCGGCTATCCCATCGCCTGGCTCCTGGCGAACCTACCGCTCCGGACCGCCAATGTGCTTCTGATCCTCGTCCTGTTGCCGTTCTGGACCTCGCTTCTGGTGCGGACCTCGGCCTGGAAGGTGCTGTTGCAGCAGCAGGGGGTGATCAACGACATCCTGGTCTGGCTCAACCTCGTCGCTGACGGCAACCGGCTCATCATGATGAACAATTCCACCGGCACGGTGATCGCGATGACCCATATCCTGCTGCCCTTCATGATCCTGCCGCTCTACTCGGTGATGAAGACGATCCCGCCCTCCTATCTGCGCGCGGCGAAGTCCCTCGGTGCGACCAACTGGACCGCGTTCTGGCGGGTCTATTTCCCGCAGAGCGTGCCGGGGATCGGTGCCGGCTCGATCCTCGTCTTCATTCTGGCGATCGGCTATTACATCACGCCGGAGATCGTGGGCGGCACCTCCGGTATCTTCATCTCCAACCGGATCGCGTTCCACATCTCGACCTCGCTGAACTGGGGGCTGGCGGCGGCTTTGGGCACCCTGCTGCTCGCGCTCGTGCTGGCGCTTTACTGGCTCTACGACCGGATCGTGGGGATCGACAACGTGAAACTCGGGGGCTGAGGCGATGACGGAGGCGAGCCTCATCGCGGGTCGCGCCGGCGGGCTTCTGGGCTTCGCGGTGCTGCTGACCGGTGCCCTCGGCGCGCTTTTCGGCTTCGTGGCCGGGCAGGCGGCGGGGGCGCCGGTCCTCGGCGCGTTGGGCGGCGCTGTTCTGGGGGGCGGGTTGGCCATGGTTCTGGTCCGCGGCTTCGCCGACCGCCGCGGTCTCGGCCGCGGCGCGGCGGTGGTCCTCTGCGCCGCGACCGGCCTCGCATTCGGCGGGCTGGCCGGGCTGATCGCGGGTCTACTGGTCGGCGCGGTGCTCGGCTGGTGCGCCTACTGGATCGGCGCCGGCACCTACCGCGCCGGCGTGCCGCCCTACGCCACCGCCGGCCAGGTGCTCTGGCACAATGCCTTCCTATTCCTCTGCGGGCTGATCTTCTTCTTTCTGATCGCACCGATCCTCGTGGTCATTCCGCTGAGCTTCAACGCCGAGGATTTCTTCACGTTCACACCGGAGATGCTGGCTCTCGACCCGGCGGGCTATTCGCTCAAGCATTACGAGGATTTCTTCGGCACCTCGGATTGGCAGCAGGCGATGTGGAACTCGCTGAAGATCGCACCGGTGGCGACGCTCCTGTCAGTCACCCTCGGTACCCTCGCCGCGATCGGGTTGAGCCAATCTCACGTGCCGTTCCGGCAGGCGATCATGGCGGTGCTGATCTCGCCGATGATCGTGCCGCTGATCATCTCGGCGGCGGGCATGTATTTCTTCTACTCGCGGATCGGGCTTCAGGGCACCTATGCCGGGGTGGTGCTGGCCCATGCCGCGCTGGGCATCCCCTTCGTCATCATCACGGTGACGGCGACGCTGGTGGGCTTCGACCGCTCGCTGACCCGGGCCTCGGCCAATCTCGGCGCCGGACCGGTGACCACCTTCTTCAAGGTTCAGATGCCGCTGATCCTCCCGGGGGTGATTTCCGGTGGGCTCTTCGCCTTCATCACGTCGTTCGACGAAGTGGTGGTGGTGCTCTTCGTGGGCAGCGCCGGGCAGAAGACGCTGCCCTGGCAGATGTTCATCGGGCTCAGGGAGCAGATCAGCCCGACGATCCTCGCCGTGGCGACGATCCTGGTAACGCTGTCGATCCTGCTTCTGACGACGGTGGAGCTGTTGCGGCGCCGATCCGAGAGGCTGCGCGGGATGAGTCCGGGGTAGCGATTTCTTGATGCAAGAAATCGTCGACGATTTCCGGATCGGAAATCGCGCCTAGGGCAGAAGGGTCAGCCAGAAGAGCACGGTCAGGATCGAGAGCGCCGTGCCGATCAGGACCGCGCTTGCCGCCACCCGCCGGGCCGCGCCGTACATGTTGGCGAAGACGTAGGCGTTGATCCCGGGCGCCATCGCCGCCGTCACCACCGCCGAGCGGAGCGCCTCTGCGCCGAGATCGAAGGGTGCCGCCAGGGTCCAGACGATGGCCGGGTGGACCAGCAGCGACACCGCGCAGACCGCGAGGATCGTCCTGAGGTCTCCCTCGGGTCGGTAGCGGTAGAGGACGCCCCCGAGCCCGAAGAGCGCCGCGGGAAGCGCCGCGCGGACCAGCAGGTCGAGCGCGTCGGTCAGGACCATCGGCATCGGCAGACCGGTCAGGTTCACCGTCAGTCCCGCAGCGATGCCGAGGATCAGGGCGTTGGAGAACATCGCCCCCAGAACCTTGCCCGGCAGGTCCCGGGCCGGGGCACCGCTTGCACGGACCACCTCCATCACGGTGATCCCGAGCAGGTAGCAGAACGGCGCGTGGATCGCGATGATCTTGTAGTTGTCGGCCAGTGCCTCGGCGCCATAGGCGCGCTCGGTGATCGGCAGGCCGAGGAGCAGGGAATTGGAGAACAGGCAGCAGAAGCCGATGGCGACACTGTCCTCCCAGGTCCGTCCGAAGAGGTGGCGCGCGCCGAGGATGCCGAGGACGAAGCCGGCCGTCGCGCCAATATAGAAGCTGATCAGGAGGCCGGCATCGATCCCGCCGGAGAGGTCCAGCGTCGAAAGCGCCCGAAAGAGCAGGGCCGGGATCGCGAAATTCTGCGTGAAGCGCATCAGCCCGTCCACCGCGCTCTCGGCGAAGAGCCCGCGCCAGACCGCGAGGTAGCCGAAGCCGATCACCAGAAAGACCGGCAGGATGATCGCGGTCAGGTCACCCATGGCGAGATCCGTGCAATCGTCGATCGCGGGACGCCTCCGGCGGGAGTATTTTCGGCCAAATGAAGGGGTGGCGGTGCATCTAGACTTCGGAGATCAGGGTCAGGCCGTCATGGGCGGGCATGACGTGGGCGGGCGTTTCGGCGGCCACGGTCGCGTAGTCCAGATCGATATGCATGTTGGTCAGGATCGCCTGTCTCGGCGCGGCGCGCTCGATCCAGCCCAGGGTCTTTTCGAGATGGGCATGGGTCGGGTGCGGGCTGCGGCGCAGCGCGTCGACGATCCAGTACTCGAGGCCCTGAAGCGCGGGCCAGGTCGCCTCGGGAATCTCGGCCGCGTCGGGCAAATAGGCGAGGTCCCCGATCCGGAAGCCCAGGGAGTCGATGGAGCCGTGATCGACCTCGAAAGGCTCCAGAACCACCGGCCCGCCGGCGCCCTCGACGGTCACCGGCCCGCCGATCATGTGCAGATCGAGGATCGGCGGATAGGGGGAGCCTTCGGGCTGCACGAAGGCATATCCGAACCGGCTCAAGAGTGCCTCGGAGGTCGGTCCGTCGGCCCAGACCGGCAGCCGGCTGCGCATGTTGAAGACGATCATTCGGAGGTCGTCGAGCCCGTGGACATGGTCGGCATGGGAATGGGTGTAGACCACCGCGTCGAGCACTCCGACCCCGGCGCCGAGCAGTTGGGCGCGCATATCGGGCGAGGTGTCGATCAGGACCCGCGTGGTGCCGTCCGGTCCATGGCGCGAGATCAGGAGCGAACAGCGCTGGCGGCGGTTGCGCGGTTCATTCGGGTCGCAATCGCCCCAATTGTCGCCGAGCCGCGGTACCCCGCCGGACGACCCGCAGCCGAGGATCCGGGCCTCCATTGTCGCCATCAGGCGGCCTGCGCCCAGGATGCGGCCTTCGCGAAGAGCCGGTCGAAATTGGCTGTCGTGGCGGCGGCGAAGTCCTCCTTGGAGAGGCCGAAGAGCTCGGCGCCGGCCGCGGCGGTATGGGCCGTGTAGGCCGGCTCGTTACGGCGCCCGCGATGGGGCGGTGGGGCGAGGTAGGGGCTGTCGGTTTCCACCAGGATGCGGTCGAGAGGGGCGGCGGCGAAGATCGCGCGCAACTCGTGGCTTTTCGGGAAGGCCGCGATGCCGGACATCGAGAGGTAGAAGCCCAAGGTCAGGGCGGCCTCGGCCAGCGCCGCGCCGGAGGAAAAGCAGTGCATGACGCAGGAATAGGGGCCGGCGCGGTGCTCGTCGGTCAGAATGCGGGCCATGTCGTCATCGGCATCGCGGGCGTGGATGATGAGCGGCAGGCCGGTCCGGCGCGCGGCCTCGATATGGACCCGCAGCGAGACCTGCTGCGCCTCGGCGCTTTCGGCGGTGTAATGGTAGTCGAGCCCGCTCTCGCCGATGCCGACGAATTTTGGGTGCCGGGAGAGGGCGACGAGGTCCTCGATCCTCGCCATGGGCTCGGAGGCGACGGACATCGGATGGGTGCCGGCGGCGTAGAACACTTCCGCGTGCGCCTCGGCGATGGCGCGGACCTTCGGTTCCTCGCGGAGCTTGGTGCAGATCGTGACCATGCGGGTCACCCCGGCCTCCCGGGCCCGCGCGATCAGCGCCGCGTGCTCGCCGTCGAAATCGGGGAAATCGAGGTGGCAATGGCTGTCGACGAGGGCGGGCATGGCGGGCTCTCCGGGACCGGCGGCCGGGCCTGGGGCCGGTCAGGCGCCGAGGACGTCCCGCGCCGTCGCTTCGATCTTGAAGACCATATCGAGGATCAGACTGGCAGGGTCAAGGTTGACCGCCTGGCCGTGGCGGGAGCGGTCGGAAAGGCTCTGGGCCAGGGCCGCCCAGGCGCGCGCGGCGCGATCATGGGGGGCGAGGCGGGCGAGGAGCAGCGCCTCGCCCGGTGCCCCCTGATCGGCGGGCGGGCCGAGGAGGCCGGCGCGGGCGGTGCGGGCGAGGAACAGGTCGAGAAGGTCGAGGGTCAGCGCGAAGCGTTCCGCATTGCGGGGGCCGGCGCAGGCTTCGGCGAGCTTGATGGCCTGGGGGCGGTCCGCATTGGGCAGGCCCTCGAAGAGCGCCACAATCTCGGCATAGAGGGCGAGCCCGTCCATGCGGTGGAGCCGGATCGCCTCGCCCACGGAACCGGCGGCGAGAACCGAGAGCGCTGGCGCGCCGGCCCCCTCAATCCCCGCCTGCTCCAGCGCGTCAGCGAGGTCCGCCGCGTCCAGCGGCCCAAGCCGCAGGTCCCGGCAGCGCGAGCGGATCGTGGGCAGGAGACGGGCGGGCTGGTGCGAGATCAGCAGCAGCGTGGTGCGGGACGGGGGCTCTTCAAGTTCCTTCAGGAGCGCGTTCGCGGCGGTCGGGTTCATCTCATCGGCGGTATCGACGATCACCGCCCGGCGCCCGCCATCTGCGGCGGAGAGGTGGAAGAAACCCTTCAGTTTGCGCACCGCCTCGGCGGTGATCTCGGAGCGGAGTTTGCCGGTCTTCTCGTCGAGGGGTCGGCGGACGACGAAGAGCCGCGGATGAGCGCCGGACTGGATCAGCCGTACATCGGGGTGATCCGGGGGCACGTCGAGCGAGTGCGGCGCAGGCGGAGCGCCGAAGAGGCCCGCCTCCGCTGGTGCTTCCGCAAGGAGGAACGTGGCGATCTTCCAGGCGAGCGTGGCCTTGCCGACCCCGCGTGGGCCGCTCAGCAGCCAGCCGGAATGGAGCCGGTCGGCATTGTAGGCGGCGAGGAACTCGGCCATCGCGGCGTCCTGCCCGATGAGGCGCTGCGTCTCCCGGGGATGCGGCGCACCTTGGAGGCGGTCCGGCTCCGGGACCTCCTCGCTCACACCCTTGCCTCGGTTTGGGCGGCGATCTCGGCGGCCACCTCCGCCTCGCTCCGGTTGCCGTCGATCAGGATGCAGCGGTCAGGATTGTCCCGGACGAGGCTCAGAAATCCATGCCGGGCCGTCTCCTGAAAGCTCAGGCCGAATTCCTCGAACCGGTCTTCGCCGGAGCGGCGGGCGAGGCCGCGGCGGAGCCCCACGGCGGGGTCCATGTCGATGACAAAGGTCAGGTCCGGCTCGCGCCCGATCATCAGATCGTGGAGCCTGTCGACCATCGCGCGTAGGTCGCCCCGGGTCGCACCCTGATAGATGCGGGTGCTGTCGGCGAAGCGGTCGCAGATCACCGTGCGGCCGGCGGCCAGCGTCGGGGCGATGGTCTTTTCAAGGTGGTCCCGACGGGCGGCGGTGAAGAGCAGGATCTCGGTCTCGGCGGACCAGCGCGACGGATCGCCGGTCAGCAGCAACTGTCGGATTTCCTCGGCCCCCGGGCTGCCGCCGGGCTCCCGGGTCAGCAGCGGGTCGCCGCCCGCGGCGCGCAGTCTTTCAGCCAGCAGCCGGGCCTGGGTGGACTTGCCGGACCCGTCGATGCCTTCGAAGGTGATGAACCGGCCCTCGGCCATGGGCGGCGTCACCCGGCGGCGGCTTGCGACGGATCGTCCGCCCCGGCGCCGAGCTTGCCCAGCAGCACCTGCGCGGCAGTCCGCAGCCGGACGCCGAACCCGCCCTGTGCCACGGCGCTTTCGGCGACGAGCGGCACCCGGGTCTCCGGCAGGCCGTCGCGGGCCACGACCAGTTCGCCCACCACATCGCCCTGGGCGATCGGCGCGGCAAGCGGCGTGCGGTAGATCGCCTCCGCCTCGACCTCGCCTGCCTGGAGGATCGGCACCAGCAGGTTGAGGTCCTCGGCCAGCGCGATGCCGACCGTGGGCTCGGCGCCCATCCAGACCTCGGCCTCGCCGATCCGCTCTCCGGCCCGGCCCAGATCGGATTGCACGAATTGCCGGAACGCCCAGTTGATGATGCGCTCGGATTCCTCGGCCCGTTCCGCGGGCGTCTCCAGCCCGGTGATGACAAAGATGATCCGCCGGTCGCCTTGTTTCGCGGAGCCGACGAGCCCGTAGCCCGCCTCTTGGGTATGCCCGGTCTTCAGCCCGTCGGCGCCCAGCCCGAGGCCGAGCACCGGGTTGCGGTTGCGGTTGTTGGCAGGCGCGCGGTTGTCATAGGCAAACTCCTCTTCCGCGAAGAGCGGATAGAAGGTCGGGAAATCGGCGATCAGCCGGTCGGCGAGGATGCCCAGATCGCGCATCGACATCCGGTGCCCGGCGGCGGGCCAGCCGCTGGCATTGAGGAAGGTGGAATTCATCATGCCGAGCTGGCGCGCCTTCTCGGTCATCATCCGGGAAAACTCGGGCTCGGTGCCGCCCAGACCCTCGGCCAGAACGACGCTGGCATCGTTGCCGGATTTGACGATCACCCCGCGCAGCAGGTCCTCGACCCGGACCCGCTCGCCCTCGCGGAGGAACATGGTGGAGCCGCCGAAGCTCGACGCATGGGCGGAGACGCGGAACTCGTCATCGACCGTCACGACCCCGTTCGCGATGGCGTCGAAGGCCATGTAGAGCGTCATCAGCTTCGACATCGAGGCCGGGGGCAGGGGTTCGTCCGCGTTCTTTTCCAAGAGCACCGTGCCGGTGGTCTGGTCGTAGACCCAGGCCGCCTCGGCCCTGAGTTCGAAGGTCTGCGCGCCCGCCGTGCCGGCGAGATAGAGCAGGGCGAGACAGGCGGCGAAACGACGAATGATAGTCATGGGGCAGCCTGTCTCCGGGGCAGGGTCAGTCGGTGACGAAATAGGCGTCCGTGAAGCCCTGCGCCTTCACCTGGTCGAGCAGTTGGGCACGCTCCGCCTCGGTCGTCGCCGGGCCGACGATCACCCGCCAGAACGCCTGTCCTTGGCTCTCCTGGGCCAGCACAGTCGGCACGATCCCGATATTGCGCATCCGGTCCGCGGTGCCGGTGGCGTTGGCCTCGACACTGAAGATGCCGATCTGGATATAGGGTCGCGACAAGTCGGAGCTTGGTGCCGGGGCCGCTTGCGCGGCGGCCGGGGTGATCTCGGCCAACGGGGCGGTCGCCGCCGATGCTTCGGCCGCATCGATTGCCGCGGCGGCGTTCGAGATCGGGTCGAGGGCGGTCGCCTCGATCTGCGCCGGCGCGTCGAGCAACGTGGTCTCGGCGCCGTCGAGTGAGGCGGTCGCCGGGGTTTCCTGCACCTCCTCGCGCCGGAGAGCGGTCACGTTCAGCTCCGAGGGCGCCCCGGGCAGCAGGCCGAGCGCGTTGGCCGCGTCGGACGAGACCTGGAGCAGGGGCCCAGGGTTCTCCCGCTCGCGGCGGAAGAGGGCGCCGATGACGAATTTGCCGTTCTCGCGGTTGCGGATGATGACCCGCTCGGGGTCGCTGACATCCGGGTGCGCGACCCAGACCCCGCCCAGCGACGGGCGTCCGTCCCAGAGCCCCGCCTCGGTGACCTCGAAGACCTCCGGCGCCTCGACGTCGCGCTCCACAAGCTGCACCGCGCGGCTGACCTCGACATCCGCGCCCGCATCTCCGCCCGCAGGGGCCGTGAGACTGAATTGTCCGTTCTCGTCGCATCCCGAAAGCGCCAGTGCGGCGGCCAAGGCCACCGTGCCGCGGAAGAGCCCGATCCCCATGAATCCCGTGCCTGCCATTCCATGCCCCTTGTCTTGCGCCCTTAAGCCGGGACGCCTGGCCGTTTTCGGCCTTGCTGCTCGTTCATTCGCCCGGTCACCATCCGGCCCGAACGCCGCGGGGCCCCGCCCGTGGGGCGCTCGCGTGCGCGGAGAATAGCGTCGGAGGGCGGTTATGGGAAGGCCGGAGGACCGCGCTACGGCGGATTTCCGGATGTCGTGGTCTCAGGCGGGCTGCGGGGCGGCTTCCGGCTTCCCAAATCGGGAGGGCTGGCCTAAGTCTGACGCGCGCCGGAGGAGTGGCAGAGTGGTCGAATGCACCGGTCTTGAAAACCGGCGTGCGCGAAAGCGTACCGTGGGTTCGAATCCCACCTCCTCCGCCACCGACCCTGGTCTCCTTTCCCCATGCAGGAACTGCTTCGAATTCCCCCGTCCTTCCGGGCGCTTGTGGTGTCGGATCTCCAGCAGAGACGCACCGAGAGCCGCGACCCTCGCCCGGAATCTGCGCCGGTCTCAGTGACCCCGTTTGGGCGGTGCGATTTTGCGGGATTTCCCTGATAATGGCCGATTTACAGGGAATTTCGCCGATCCAAGGGTGATTTTGGTGATTTCCGCCCCGATTCAGAGAGATTTCTCAGGAGGTTAGAGGGCAATTCCCTACGCCATGGAACAGGGAATTCTGGGCGCGGAACAGGGAATTCCCGATCGTGGAACAGGGAGCAGGACCTCGGGATCAGGGAAAGGGTCAGGCGGCGAAGCCGAAGCGCCGATCCTGGTCGGACCAGTCCAGCGGCAGCCGGGTCCGCACGAGGGTCTCGAGCGTGAGGTCGAGGGGTTGCGTGCCGGCGACGATCGCCTGCTGAATCCGGGGCGAGAGCATCGCGAGGGGGACGATCCGCGCGACATAGCTTTCGGAGACGCCATCCTGGTGCGCGATGGCCTTGAGGGCCAGACCGGTCCGCATCAGATCGGCCCAGCGATGCGCGGTGCGAAGGGCACGGAGCAGGGTCGGGTCGGGCAGGGGCTGTCTCTCTCCGGCCACGATCTTCGTCTCCACTCCGCGGCGCCGGCAGGTGAACGGGGCTTCGATGACGAGGAGGCCAGGATCCAGGGCGGCCTTGGGACAGCCGATTGTCTCGGCGAGTGCGCTCCGATCCAGCGCTATAGTGATCTGTCCCGGCCGCACCGCCCCTGAGGCAATGGCCGTGGCAATAGCCGAGACGCCTTGTCGACGGATCGAGGCGACCAGGGCTCTCACCCGTTCGGCGGCGTCTTCGATCTCGTGGGCCTCTGCACTCCCCAGAATTCTACGCTGATCGGCCCGTGCCTCTAGATGATCGGCAATCACCTTCGCCACCGCCGTTTCGAACGCCTGAGCCGGCACGCGCCATCCTTTGGGATGGCGCGTGCCGGTCAGAAGGGCGTGCGAGACGTAGTAGCGGAGCCGGCGCCCGTGCCGCTGGGTGTGGCTGGGCGTCAGGCGATCGCCGGTCTCGTCGCGGAACTTGCCGAGAAGGGGCGCGGCCGATGTCGCATTCAACGGCGAACTGCTTGACTTTACCGACCCGCGCCGACGCGCGCTCGCCGATTGCAACTTGCCCTGCACCTTGTCCCAGAGGCCCTCATCGATGATCGCCAGATGGGCGCCGGGCCAGGTCTTGTCCTTGTGCCGGATCAGCCCGCGATAGACCGGGTTGGTGAGAACCCGATGGATCTGGCCGCGGCTGAACACGGTGCCGCCTTGAGCCCGCCCGTTCGCGAAGACCCGGTGCTTCGATCGCAGACCGGCCCGCTCCGCCGCGCGGGCCGTCGCGTTGAGGCATCCATGCTCGAGATAGAGGCCGAATAGCCTGCGAACCGTCTCGGCCTCGGTCTCGCACACGACCAGCTCCCGGCGGTTCGGGTCCGGATGCGGATCGTAGCCAAGGGGAGCCAGTCCACCCATCCAGAGGCCCTTCTTCTTCGAGGCCGCGATCTTGTCCCGGATCCGCTCCGCGGTGACCTCGCGCTCGAACTGCGCAAAGGACAGCAACACGTTCAGCGTCAGCCGGCCCATGGAGGAGGAGGTGTTGAAGGCTTGGGTCACGGAAACGAAGGAGCAGTCCGCCGCCTCGAGCCGGTCCACCAGCTTGGCGAAGTCGGCCAGGGACCGGGTCAGCCGGTCGATCTTGTAGACCACGACCATGTCGATCCGACCGGCCTCGATCTCGGACAGCAAGCGCTGAAGAGCCGGCCTTTCGAGCGTACCGCCGGAGAGGCCACCGTCGTCGTAGCGGGTGGGCAGCCTCTTCCAGCCCTCCTGGCGCTGGCTTGCGATATAGGCCGCACAGGCCTCGTATTGTGCGTCGAGGGAGTTGAAGTCCTGGTCCAGGCCCTCGTCGGAGGATTTGCGCGTATAGATCGCACAGCGGATCACCGGCTTGTTCATGACGCGGCCTTTCCGGTGAGCCCGAAGAAGCGCGGCCCGGACCAGTGGGCGCCGGTGATCTGGCGCGCGATGGCCGAGAGCGATCGCCAGGTCTTACCGTTCCAGACGAAGCCGGTCTCGGTGACGTCGACGACATGGGTGACGCCGTTCCACTCCCGGACGAGGCGCCCGCCGGGCTTCAGAGCCGGGGCCATCGCCTTCGGCTTCGGACCGGTCTCGGGCTGCTTGAGCGCGGCGATGGTTTGCTTCGACAGGCCGCCCCTGCGCCGCGCCTGGAGCTCGAAGGCGAGGAAGCGCCGCAGAAACGTCCGGCTGATCCCCTTCGGCGCGGGCATGCCGCAGACCTCCGACCAGGCCGCGAGTAGCGCGGCCCGGTCCATGGTCTCAAGGTTGGCGACCTGGATCATTCCGCCGTCTCGGGCGCGGCTGTGATCCGATAGACGGAGCCGCCAAGCTTACCAGCCTCGGGCGCCCGACGCTCCACGGTGTATCCGGCCTTGCGGAACCCGCTCAGGATGGCCCGGGCCGAATGGGGCTGCCATCCGGTGGCTTTGCAGATCGCCTCAAGGCGCGCGCCTTGCGGTCGGGTGAGCATCGCCCGGACCTTCTCGGTCTTGGTTTGCTTGGGTTTGGACATGGGTCTCTCCTCTGGTTGTCGGGCCGGCAACGTGCCGGCTCCGGTACCGAGGAGCGCCCGGGGGGCGCATCCGGGCGTGGGTCCATGGATGCTCCGTTCGGCGCCGTAGTCCAGTGGAAAGGCCGGCCCGCCGACGAAAAATCTGGGGTGTTCTACTTTAATATCAGTGCGTTATTGAGTTCTCGGGCGAGAACCGCTATCTCTGACTCGCCTCGAAAAGGGGCAAAACCTGCCCATGGCAGCACCCGCCGGCCCGACCGGCATATTGGGAGCATTCGAGGGCAATTCATCCGGATCGCAAGGTCCGGGGAGTTGCTATTGATGCTCTCTCCGAGTCTTCCAAAGCGATCCATTCCGAACCCGGCGCCGCGCGGCGCTGATCAGAATGGAGGCGTTCATGCCCGCCCAACCCAACCTGTTCACGGGGGAGTGTCGCAATCGGCCCGTCTGGCTGGCCCGAAAGCTCGACCAGACGCCCGTTGCGGACCTCAAAGACTATCCCAATAACGTGCGGGCCCATACCGACAGCGACGTCGCGCGTCTTGCCGAGGCGATGGCAGAGTTCGGGTTCACTGTGCCGATCGTGATCGACACCGATGGCACGATTATCGCCGGCCACGGTCGGGTCGAGGCCGCCAAGCGCCTCGGCCTCGCCACAATCCCGACCATCTGTGCCGACCACCTGACACCGGCGCAGATCAAGGCCTACCGGATTGCCGAGAATCGGATTGCCGAGCTCTCGGACTGGAACCAAGAGGCTCTGCAGATCGAGTTCACCGAGCTTCTGGAGCTGAGCTTTGACGAGGAGGAGCTCGACTTCGATCTCACCATCACCGGGTTCGACACGCCCGAGATCGACCTCATCATCGGCGGTGCCGACAGCGGGGACTCTGAGGACGCCGAGACGGTCGAGGTTCCCGACGCTGCAACGCCCGCTATCACACGGCCGGGCGATCTCTGGGTCCTTGGGCGCCACCGGCTCTTTTGTGGCAATGCACTGGAGCCACCGAGCTACGACCTCCTCCTCAAGGGCGATCGTGTGCCGATGGTCTTCACCGACCCGCCCTACAATGTCCAGGTCAAAGGTCATGTGCGGAGCGGAGCTGCGACCACGCACAGGGAGTTCGCCATGGCCTCGGGCGAGATGTCCGACGGCGCGTTCCGCGACTTCCTCGCCTCCGTCCTTGCGCAGCTGCACGAGAGACTGATCGCGGGGGGCGTCGCCATGGTCTGCATGGATTGGCGCCATATCGAAGAGCTGATCGCCGCCGGCAAGGGCGCGGGCTTTGAGCTCATCAATCTCTGCGTCTGGAACAAGACCAATGGCGGGATGGGCAGCCTCTACCGCTCGAAACACGAACTCGTCTGCGTCTTCCGCAAACCCGGCGCCGCCCATGTCAACAATGTCGAACTCGGCAAGCACGGCCGCAACCGGACCAATGTCTGGGACTATGCCGGTGTGAACAGCTTCGGGAAGAACCGCGATGCGGACCTCGCCGATCACCCCACGGTGAAGCCGACGGCGCTCGTCGCCGATGCGATCCTCGACGTCACCCGTCATGGCGACATCGTGCTCGACGGCTTTGGCGGCTCCGGCGCGACGCTCCTTGCGGCCGAGAGGACCGGACGCCGGGCGCGCCTCATCGAGCTCGATCCGCTCTATGTCGATGTCGCGATCCGACGCTGGCAGGCGATGACCGGCAAGCCGGCGGTCCACGCCGCCACCGGTGAGACCTTCGAGGAACGGGCCCGGACAACTGACACCACCAACGAGATGGAGGCCGACCATGTCAAAGCATGATGACGACGACCGGGACTACGAGGTCGGCTATCGCCGGCCTCCGAAAGAGACCCGGTACCAAGAGGGTCAGTCGGGGAATCCCAACGGCCGGCCCAAGGGCGCAAAGGGTCTCAAGGCATCCCTGAAGCGCGAGCTCCGCGCGACGATCACAGTAAACAAAGGGGGGCAAAAGCGCCGAATCTCCAAGTCCGAGGCGCTCGCGAAGCGCGTCGTCGAGAGGGCGCTCATGGGAGACGCTTCGGCGACCAGAATGCTTATGGCCGTAGATGATGAGCTGTCCCGGGACATCGAGGCTCAAGCTGCGACTGTGCGCGCGGCCGCCGAACTGGAGCCCGATGATCGGGAGATCCTGACCCACTTCGCGGCACGCGCCCGTTCGGGTCAGTGGGATCCCGACGGGGAGGAGTGATCGGTCATGTCAGTTTCAGAACGGTACAGCGAGGGGCAGGTTCTGGATGCTATTCTCCGGTCCAGTTTCTCGGCATTCGCGTGGAAGGTGTTCAACACACTGAATGCGGGCCTCAAGGAGCCGTTCATCCATAACTGGCACATCGACGCGGTTTGCCATGTACTCGAGGAAGCACGGCAGGGTGGGAACCGAAACGTCGTGATCAATCTGCCGCCTCGACACTCAAAATCCACGATGGCTGCCGTGGCTTACACGGCCTGGGTCTTGGGGCACAATCCGAAGGCAGAAATCCTGGTCGCCAGCCATACCCAGCGGCTGGCACGGATGCATACCGAGGCCACGCGCGCGATCATGGAAGCGGATTGGTACCGCCGGATCTTTCCTCAGGCACGAGTCGCAAAGGGGTCCACCGGGGTCGAGCTTCGCACAACTGCCGGTGGGTGTCGGATGGCCGTTACCCCTGGGGTCGCTACGATGGGCTTCGGTGCCGACGTCATTGTCATCGATGACCTGTTGGATGCCATGGACGCGCGATCAGAGGCCGGGCGCGAGACCGCCATAGACTACATCGACAACGCACTTCTCACCCGCACCAACGATCCGGCGAGCGGTGTCGTGATCTGTATCCACCAGAGGATACACGAGAACGACCCGGCGGGGCATCTGCTCAATACCGGTGCCTTCTCCCACCTAAATCTGCCCGCAATCGCCGAGGAGGATCAAGAGATCGCCGTCGGACCTGACCGGACATTTCTCCGCGAGAAGGGATCGGCGCTCTTCCCGCAACGGTTTGGTCTTGAAGAGCTCGAGAGGACGCGCCGAGAGCGCGGGACTGCTGTCTTCCAGATGCTCTACCAGCAGAATCCGATCGCTCCCGAAGGCTCAGTCCTGCGATGGCACTGGTTCGGCACCTACGACGAGCCTCTTCCGCGTGATCGCTACGAACTGGTGGTGCAGAGCTGGGATACAGGAATGACCGCCGATCCCCGCAGCGACTATTCCGTCTGCACCACTTGGGGGTTTCACGAGCGGCGCTGGCACCTCCTCGACGTCTTCCGTGAACGGTTGGACTATCCTGACCTTAAATCCGCGTGCCTGCGCCTTGCCGAGTCCTGGCAGGCGGACAGGGTTGTGATCGAGGACGCGGCGACCGGTAAGCCGCTCTTTCAGGACTGCAGCGACGCGATCCATTCGCGGCTTCGGCTCTTCCGACCGAAATACGACAAGGAGGTGCGGTTCAACGCGGCCTGCGACCCTGTCAAAGAGGGCAAAATCCTGTTGCCATCTGACGCACCGTGGCTCCGCGCTTTCAAGCAAGAGCTCTTGAGCTTCCCGCGCAGCCGCCACGACGACCAAGTCGACAGCTTCAGCCAGTTTGTCAACTGGGCCACAGGCGTCGAATTCTGGCGCAGCCTTCATATCGACCACCCCCTGAAAGTCGAAAGGCGGGAGAAGACTCGGCGAAGGCGGGAGGCGCAGCCGAGGCGGGCTTGATCAAGGCTGACGCGGTTTGCAGAGCCTGCGCGAAAGCCGGTAGGCTCGGAACGGAGCTTCGCTCCAGACCATATCGTGGGCAATGCTGGCGCCCCGCCTCATAGCCACATGCAGTTCGAGCCATCGGACACAGGGGGCGGGAAGCAGCCATTCGCGGCTGCGCAGCGCCATCTGCGCGGTACAGAGAAAAGCGGACATTTGCAGCTGCTTCAAACAGATATCTGCTTTTGCATAAATCGAGCTGGAGCTCCTTGACCGATGAACAGGACAATCGATGGAGTCGCGTTTCGTCCACAAGGAAGTTTATTCGCTTAGCCCAACAGCTCTACTCTTGTAGGTTCGCCATAGTCCAAGCCGCTTGATGCGATACTCTACGAGTTCTGGCGAAGTTCCAAATCGTTCTGCGATTTCGGTGGCCGATCTATTCGCCGTTACTTCCAACCTCAATTCAGTCTCTGGAAGCATCGTTGCTGAAGCAAGATAGAACGCATCGTGTTCTTCAGTTCTATCGTAGGTCCGGCCAAACGCGTCGGCAATTCTTGCAATTCGGGTCAGTTTGTGCCCGAGCAGAATGTGCCAACACTCTTCTAGATACGTCACCCTCTGACGTTCGAGTGTATGGCTGTCATTTCTTAGGATCGCCCATTTGTCCTCCATTGAGTCCAACGGAACACTCATGGCAGACCACTCGCCGCTGCCCGGTCCCAAGAGAAATGTGGCGCAGCCGTCTCCTAGGCCACGAACTTCGGAGACAGTGTACACGTCTACGCCGTCGATCCGGATGTTCAATGCATCGAGTGCAGCGTTGGGCGAAACACCGAGATCCGCCCGGAGGTCAACTGCCATTTCTTCCATTTCAGACTTTGCTAGCGCGACCGCGCCGGACAATTCGGAGTCTGTATCGGCGAAGTCTTGGTCGGCCGGATACGGGTTCGTGTTATTCCGCACCAATTGCTCTGCAGCTTGCACAAGGCAGTGCACCGTTTTTGACCGAACGTTTTTTGCTGCACGGAAGTGAACCAGCGCAACACTGTCAAATGCGAGGCCAGCATCTTGGGCATCTTGGCCGAGCCATTCGACAAGCCGAATCGTTGAATTGTTGTCTGGCTCGCCTTCGCCCCGTTCAATGCGCGCAAGTGTGGAGAAGCTGATCCCCACGCGTTCAGAGAGCGCCCGGATGCTAAGTCCTTCAGTCTCACGCTTTTTTTTCAGCGCCTTGATCAAAGCCTGTTTGTCTGTCTTCATAGAATACCGTGCTAATCGCACGCCTTGACACAGCGTGCTGACCTCCCATAGTGTGCTTTTAACACAGAGTCGCACAACATCAAGTGTGTGGTCTGTGACTAGAGAGCTAACGGGCGCCTAAAGATTGAGTAGGAAGATTGAGATGGCAAGGAACGGAAACAGCGGAAGCTACCGGAGCGCAAAATCAGGCCGCTATGTTACAAAGGCATACGGGAAATCCCATCCACGGACGACGGTAAAGGAAGCGCCGGGCAAAAGTGGTTCGACCGGCGGCAGTTATCGAAGCGCCATCAGTGGTCGGTTTGTTACCGCCAAGTACGGGAAAGCAAACCCAAAAACGACCCTGCGAGAGAAGTAGTGCGCGGGGTGCGCGGACCCTTCCACAGAGTGCAGGGCTCATGTCGAGCTTGGGGCCAGTTTTTCGTCGAGGCATCACTTAAGGAGTTGAGCAGATGCTAGAATTCACCCGCAATGGGCGCAAAATGTCGAGCAGGCAGTTCTTCGATGGTATCAAGAAGGATGTGGTTGCCAAGGCAGAAGACGAGATCGAGCGCCGTTTGAAGTCACTTCGCGATCCGGAGACAGGGCTTCCGGTCAAGGTCACAAAGCAACGGCGAAACGGTGAAGCAACCTGGAATATCGAAGGGTCGCCTCAAGCCATTGAAGCCGCCAAGAAGATCATGGGGGCGCTTTAGGATGTTTGCTGCTGCTACACCGCGCAATGCCTTGGGGAGCGTTTCGCCAATTCCGTCGATAAGGGGCTTCAATGGGATCGATACGGACTACACATTCGGTATCTACTCGATCCATGTAGCCCCAAGCGCGACAAATGCCGTTTATATGTTTTGCAAGAAAAAAGGCGGTCAGTATGTGCCGCTCTACATCGGCAAAGCTGAGAACCTTAAGCTTCGTTTGACTAGCCATGAACGGGCGGCAGAAGCCATTCGATTAGGCGCTACACATCTGCTTGTGCACACGCCAGGCTTTGGAGCCCGGGTGCATTACCTCGAAGCAGAGCGCCGTTTGATTGCACACTATAACCCCGTTTTGAACGTGCAGTATCGGGCGTCGTTTTAATGGACGCTAAGTCAGATGATCCGACCTCTGACCTGACG
This sequence comes from Anaerolineae bacterium, assembly GCA_028285185.1. Classification (GTDB taxonomy): domain Bacteria; phylum Pseudomonadota; class Alphaproteobacteria; order DSM-16000; family Inquilinaceae; genus JACKIG01. Next base: position 116,814 of record JANQQD010000115.1, read on the forward strand.
GATGAGGGCATCGTTGATGTCGGGGCAGCTGAGATCCATGAGGAGGCTGAGCCGACTTTGCCAAAATCGTTTTTTGTCCAAATCCGAGGCTGGGACAATGACAATGAGGAAGAGGCCAGAGCCTTTGGACAAGGGGTGCGTGAGTGGGCGCTTGCGTTTTCACGTGTTCGGGACCTTAGCCGTCTGGAGTCCGTCATTATCGCTTGGGATTATCCGGAAGCTCTAGCCAGCTTGGATACGGGCGAGGGTATGCCGGTCGCCGCACGTACTGAGAACGAGTATGGCGAAGGCGGTGCCATGGCAGTTTCCATCAAGCGCGGCGATGCGCTCTGGAGTTCAGTTGTGATCTGGACGCCATTGGTTCGTAAACTGGTGGATTTTTCTGATCCAGAACAAAAACAGGCGCTCATGACGTTTGCGCATGAACTTGTACATGTCGAGGATCAACGGATTTTTGAACGGACATATCCCGGCGGTTGGCGGTCAGCTAAAGCACGTGACGCACGCGACGCAGAAATGCAGATGATCGTCAATCGATGTCAGTCCGAGTATTCAGCTCAACGGCGTTCAGCGCATTGCTTTCCAGAAGGGGGGGTGCATTACCTCGACATGCTGGAGAAAGCGATGCAGGACGTGGATGAACAAATTACGTCAGCACGCCTAGAGTATAGGTTTCATGGGAATGTCGGTAAGTTTTGGGAGCTGGCGCGTGAGCGTCTGGCGTTTCTTTTTCAATCGATAGGTTATGCGCTTGGGCACTCAGACTATATTGCGAGCGATAGTGAAGTCAGTACCGAACTCTCGCAAGAGTTTGAAGACAGGCTCGCGCGAATTTCTGAGCTTTCCCAAGGTTGGTTGATAGATGCATGTCGGCAAGCTGTGCAGCCTTTTTTCACTCTGCACGAATGGAAAGACATGTCGATCTATGATGACTTGGAGGAAGTGCTAGAAAAACTCCTGAATGGCTATGGCGTCTATACGAGTGTCCGGAACGATCAACTGTACTTAGACATGCCCTACCACTCATTTGCCGAACTCTAAATCTCTTCTGAAGTTATGTCTTGCAGAGGCCGAAACTCGGTTGCTGCTTGCGACGAATGTCCGGAATCTGGGCTGCACGCGCAGCAATTGAAGACCGTCGTCAAAGGCAGGAAGGGGCCGGCATACGCAATTCGCAACACTTCAAGACTTGGGGAAAACGCCGGTTTCGAGTGTTCGAATTCATCCGAGCGCGGTCCAGAGACTGGCACAGGCTGCTACCAAACCGGTGATTGCGGCGACGAAAGCGAACCAACCGGTGGCAGTTTGATACCAAGCCTTCGCCGCTGCATCCGCAATTTGCTTCAGTGCGTCGTTCTGCTCTTTTGCTCGATCATCTGCTGCCGAGTTATGTGGCGGTCGTATCATTTGCATTCAACTCTGAGTCGGGGTGAGGACATTCACTTAGTATCAATCATAGCGATCTGGCAACGTCCGCTTAATGGGCTGCCCCTGCAACACTACCGAACTCGAATGAGTGACCGGTTTGGGCCGAACTCAAGAGGGCACCTCTGTCTTCACTCGACTTGCCAAGTCTGCCACGGACACACCTTTAAGCTCCTCCTCGAATAAGCGACGTGCGGCCGCCAAAGCGGCTCTGGTTGCGTCGGTTGCCGCGTGTTCCAGTAAGCAAGGTGAGGAAGGCTCCGGCGCACCGATCGCAAAGACGTTTGGTGAACCGAGTGCGGTGTAGACTTCCAACAGGCTGATCTCGTCAGTCGGGCGCTGCAAATGCCACCCGCCGCCGTGCCCTTTGATCGACGCCACTAGTCCATGTTTGCGCAGGCCGCCCATGGTGCGCCGCACCAGTGAGGCGTCCATGCCGAACATCTCGCCCATGCGCTCGGATGTCACCGGCTCATCGATCTCATCGAGATGAAGCAAGATGTGCAGGACACGGGGGAGCCTGTTGTCTGTTCTCATGTGGCCAAGTGTATCTCATCCCAATTCTCGTGACAATTGTCGACACGTGAGATTGACATCACAAGTCACGTGACAATATAAGTCACATGGCTTGATCGAACTGGAGCCCCCATGTCCAACCCGCAATCAGACCAATCGCACGCCAAAGGCGCGCAGTGGACAGCTGTCTGGGCTCTTTTGCTTGCGGCGTTCGTCACGCTGCTGGACGTCACGGTAGTCAACCTCGCGGTGCCGAGCATCGCAGCTGATCTTCAGGCAACGGATGTGGAATCACAGTGGATTTTGCTGGCGTATTTGGTGCCGCTCGCATCGCTCCTTCTGCCGCTTGGCCGGTTTGGTGATGCCTTGGGACGACGCAGGCTGTTCCTGTTTGGTGTTGCCGATTTTGCACTTGGTGGTCTGGCCGCAGGAACGGCGCAGAGCATAAATGTGCTGATTGCAGCGCGCGTTCTCCAGGGTGTCGGAGCCGCGACGATGATGCCGCAGGTTCTCGCGCTGACCCAGGTGATCCTGCCATCCGACCAGCGGCGGCAGGCTGTGGGCTACTTCGGCATGGTCAGCGCGTTGGGTGCTGTTGCAGGCCCGATCATCGGCGGTGCGATCCTTACAATAGATCTGTTTGGTTTGGGGTGGCGCGCAGTTTTCCTGTTGGCCATCCCGCCCTGCATTTTATCGTCGTTGATCGTGGTGTCTTTCCTGTCGCCGGGTGAAAGCGGCCCTTCAAAACGGATTGATGTTCAGAACGGAGCACTGATCGCGCTTGCTGTGACAGGTCTCGTCTTTGCAGCCGTGCAGGGGCGGACCATGGGGTGGCCGATATGGATGATGGGATTGCCTCCGGCGAGTGTCCTGCTCTTAGCCTACGTGATCCAAGCACAGCGGCGGGGCATGTCCGACAGGGTCGAGCCACTGTTGCCACCAGCTCTATTAATGTCAGCGCCATTTCTGCGGCGTGCGTCCATGATGCTGCTGGTGTTTTCCGGCATCGCTGGCGTTCCCTTTCTTTTGGCGATCGCTCTGCAAGCCGGACCCCAACTGTCACCCGGAGAGGTTGCAATGGCGCTGGCCGCCCATCCGATCTTTGCTGTCGCTGGAGCGACTGTCGCGGGAAGATGGAGCCCGGCAAATCCGTGGACCGTGCCGAGCTTAGGGGCGGTTCTGACATGCGTGGGCATCGTGTTGATCGTTATTGCATTTGCGCAAACTGGTGATGACATCTCGGCGCCAGTTCTGTTGATACCGCTTGCGCTCGTCGGGTTCGGCATGGGGCTCAGCAATGTCGCCCTGATGTCGGGTGCACTCGCGCAGGTCTCAATTGACGTGGCGGGGGCCGCGTCGGGGATGCTTCAGACAGCGCAGCAAATTGGCATCACGTTCAGCATCGCCATCGTCGGCGGGCTCTATTTCGCAAGCACGTCAGGGACCACCAGCAACGCAGCCTCGGCAGCGCTGCTCTTTCCGGGTGCAGTCTTTGCACTGGCTAGCGTGCTGTGTGGGCTGGGGGCGATCTTTCAAAGGAAAGGGGAAACATGATGCAACCAACAGCTGGACAGTCTCCGCAAGATTTCTGGGAAGGCCTCTATCGCGGTGCCGGCCGTCAGACACGAGGCCAGCCCTCCGCGATGCTCGAACGGTTCGCAACTGATCGCAAGCCAGGCCGCGCACTGGATTTGGGTTGCGCCAAAGGCGACGATGCAATCTGGTTGGCGCAGCAAGGTTGGAACGTCGTTGCGGTCGACATTGCGCAAGCTGCCCTGGACATCGCGGAGGTCAATGCTGTTGAAAGAGGCGTAGCGGACCGGATTTCTTTCGAGCGCCACGATCTGGCAGTGTCTTTTCCAGAGGGCCGCTATGACCTAATTTCAGCAACGTTTCTGCAAACGCCCTTCGACTTCCCGAAGCGACAAGTTTTTGCCCGGGCATACGACCAGCTTGCGTCGGGTGGCCTGTTGCTAATTGTCACGCATGGGTCTTCAGCCCCATGGTCATGGAACAAGGCAGAAAATGGCTATCCCACCCCGAACGAGGAATTGGCTGAGCTCGGCTATGCAGCTTCAGAAAATGAAGTCGCTTTTGTTGATGCGGTCCGCCGAGCCGCGCACGGGCCCAATGGGCAAACAGCGCAAGTGCTCGATAACGTCATCGCACTGGTCAAGACGTGATAGGCAAACTTCGTTTGACGCTTACCGTAGACGTCCGCTTTGGGGAAGCTGCATCGCAGCGACAGGCTTCGTGGGCAATGACGGCAATGGTCCGATTATCCGACCAGCCCCCTTCGATGCCGCTCATCCACCGACCTGTATCGAGATGAGCTCCCAGCTCTCGCGTTCGGGGATCCGCCTGAGCACCACGGCGAAGGGCGTCCTGATCTCGGCCCCGAAGGCGTTCTGGGCATCGACGTAAGCTCGGATGTGGAAGCTGCAGTCCCCGATCGCCGTCGCGCTGACGCCATCGCGCCGGATGTTGGGGAAGCGCGCGGAGGTCGGAGAGCGAAGCCGCTGCTCGACGAAGGCCTGGCTGTAGATATAGGCTTGCGAGCTGTAGGCGCTGCTGCATTGGTGTGCCCGGGACGCCGCCGCGCGCGCCGCTGCTTCTTGGCGCTCCCGCCGCCGCTCCTCCGCGCGGCGCTGCCGCTCCACATCGAACCGGTCGGGATCAAGCTCTCGCAGCTCCCGATACCAACGGTCCGGATCGGTGCGCTCGATCTCATCAAGATAGGCCATCGGATCCTCGTCTCGCAGCGCGACCAGATAGGCCTCCCGTTCCTGGACGAGCTCCGTGGATGACACGATAAGCCCAGGCATTGCGGCAAAGAGGAGCAGGGCTGTCGCGAAGGGGCGGGTGCCAAACCAAAGCCGCGGGACGGGCCAGATGAGGAGGCCCACCGAGACGAGGGCAATTGCACTGCTGTAGGTCAGGTATCCTTGCGGGTTCGGCAGCAGCGCCGTCGGCACGACGACCACCGCGACGATGAGGGCAACGAGTTGGGCCAGGCCTTTCATGATACGCTCCAGTTTTCGGCCCCCAAGCACCCGCGCTCTTCCGCAGACGGCCGCGAATGCTCCCAATTTGGGAGCAATCCAATAATGGGAGTAGCTGCACCGGTCCAGTCGAAAAGGCTGCTTGGATGGCAGGTGCGGTCAGAACAGAGGCTTATGGGACACTGTTGCGCGCGCTGGTCGAGGCGCGCGCCGCGTCCGGCCTGTCGCAGGCGGACCTGGCCATGCGCCTGGGAAAGCCGCCATCCTTCGTGGCCAAATACGAGCTGGGCGAACGGCGGCTCGATGTGGTCGAGCTTCTGGTGATCCTGCGCGCACTGGAGACGGAGCCCGAAGCGCTTCTGCCAGGTCTCTTGGAGAGGCTCCCGGAGAAGCTCTGACGGGGCCGTGGGCGGCTGTGCATTTAGTAGAGGCAGCCAGCAGACCTCAGCTTCAGACGGAGCCAAGTATGGCCTTACGTCGGCAGACCACTAAGCGCCCATCCCTAATGTCCTTCGAGACGAGCCCAGAGATCGTTCGTTTGGCGGTGATGCCCTGTTTCCGCTTCCCGCTGTCGCATCGCGACTTCAATCGACTGCTGGGCCAAAGCGGCATCGGGTTTCCTCACGCAACGGTCTGCTAACGTTGGCTTCGCTTCAGTCTGTCTTTCCTTCGGCCTTAGAAACGCCAACCAGCCTGGGTATCCTTCGAAACTCAGCTGTGGACGCACGAGAATGCTCCGAACGCCTCTCGTTTCTCGAGTGTGTTCCTGTCAATGCAGGCGTCCCGCTGGCATGACGCATCTAGGACGTTTGAGAGGACGTGAGCAGTCCCGTATTGACTGATCGATCAATCAGTGATTTCGTCGGGGCGAAATGAGCACAAGTGCGAAGTCCGAAGCCAGGCCGGATGGCCGCCTGGACATCTTGAATGCGGCGGAAGCGGCGTTCTCGGAGGCTGGCTTTGCGGGGGCGGGCATGAAGGCGATCGCCACGCGCGCTGGCGTTGCCCAGGGACTGATCCACTATCACTTTCAAACCAAGGAAGGCCTCTACGCGGCCGTGGTCGAGCGCCGCGCCAATTGGGTCACGACGGCGCGCCTCGCCCTGCTTTCCGAGATCGACCTGCAGGAGCCGGACGCTGTCTCAAAGGTGTTCGAGGCGTTTTTTCGTCCGCCCTTGGGCCCCGAGGGCGGGGGCCGGGTGTTTGCCCGTATCTTTGCCCTCCTTGCGGTCGGCGGCGCGCGGGACCAGGCCCTGGTGCAACGGCTCTATGACCCCTCTGCGCGGGTCTTCATCGACGCCTTGCACGAAGCGCGCTCAGATGCGTCGCGGCCGACATGTGCGTGGGGCTATTCCATGGCGCTTGGCCTGCTGGTCGGCGCGGTGGGCAGATCGGGCCGGGCGGAACGCCTGGCGGACCTGCCGGAAGATGCGGTTGACGACACCGAAGGCCTGATTGCGCGGCTGACCTGCCACGCTGTCGGAGGGTTCGACGCCTTGTGCGAGGAGGAGCGGGCATAGACCTGCGCCGTGGCCCCGCGAAGAGGGCGGCGCAAAAGAATGGGAGGAAGATCCATGCGAGGACTAAGCATAGTGGCGGCTGCGATGGTCGCGGCCACCCCAATCACAGTTTCGGCGGAGACCTATACAGCGACCGTGGTCACCGGGCATCCGCCGGTGTTCCGGTGGGTCAGGATGCTGGATGAGGCATTCTACCCCGCCGTCAATGCGGCGTTGCAGGACCATGGCCATGAGATGGTCTTTGACGGCCAGTATAGCGGCACGATCGCCACCGTAGGCGAAGAACTCGAAACCGTTGAGGTCGGGCTTGCCGAGCTGGGGGTCTGCTCGACTCTCTTTGATCCGGCGAAGCTGGGCCCGCAGAACGTGACTTACTACACGCCCTTCGTCAGCGATGATGCCCGGGAAGTCGGGTTGCTGATGGACCGGCTTCACGACGAGTTGCCCGAACTGCGTCAGGCCTATCTGGACAATGGCAACACCTATCTCGGCGCGCCGGTCATCATCGACGACTACCTGATCATGACGAACTTCCCGATCAGCAGCCTGGCCGACCTTGAGGGGCGCAGGATCGCGGCGCCCGGCGCGGCGACGAACTGGCTGACCGGCACCGGGGCCGTGGGCGTCTCGGGGAACCTGACCACCTATTACAACGAGTTGAATACCGGCGTTTATGACGGGGTCATCGTCTTTGCCTCCGCCGCGCTTCCCGGCAAACTGCACGAGGTCGCCCCCTACATCACCCGGGCGGGCCTTGGCGCGCAGTTCGCGGGTGGCATCTGTGCCAATTCGGACTGGTATGACGGGCTGCCCGCCGAGGTGCAGGAGGCGCTCTTGACCGGCGCGGATGCGGCGCGGGACTGGTATATGGCCGATCTGGAGGCCGCCGTGGAGAATGCCTTCACGGTCATGGCGGGGGCCGGCGCGACGATCACCGATGCGCCGGATGAGATGCGCCAGGCATGGGCCGACGGAATGGAGAATGCCGCGGCGGAGTGGGCTGCCGAGCTCGATGCGCGGGGCGAGCCGGGCACCGTCATCCTGGGCATCTATATGGACGCAATGAGGGCAGTGGGCGCCACGCCCCTGCGTGATTGGGACAAGGAATGAGCCAGCCGCGGCCCGCGGCGACCGACCCATTTCTCCTCCGCATTCTGACGTTTTTTGCGTTGGTTATGAATGTTTTGGGGTCTGTTTTGATCCTGTGTTTGATGGTTCTGATCGGGTTGGA
>JANQQD010000062.1 GCA_028285185.1 Anaerolineae bacterium
TGCAGAATCCATCTCACTGCGATCCGCAACACCAGGAAAAATCCCAAATGCGATTCCCCTGCCATCAAGGGGGAGGGACTTCTGAATGTCGACAGGCCCTAGTCTTCGATCCAGTCGAAGGTGATCGTCTGGCCCGCATAGCCGGTGGCGTTGAACTGATAGGTGCCCACGAAGTCCATATCGCCGATGCCCTGGGTCCGGTAAAAGTACCAGGTCACCGTGTGGGGGCCGGCCGGGTGCTCGCCGCAGACCACATCCCCCCGTCGCCGGGTCACATACCGCGGATCCCCCGTGGTGAAGTGCATTCCCTTGTTGATGCCGCTGGCCGAATTCCGCAGGCAGACCCGGACCTTGCTCGGGTCCTGCGAGCTGCCGCCGGTGACAATGCGGATGCGGTCGTCGGAGTTGCTCGTCCGGAAGACCTCATCGACCGGCGGCCCGGCGGAAGGCTGCGGCCCGCCACCGCCACCGCCGCCGCCCGAGGGGGGTGGCATCGTGATACAGGCGCCGAGCATGCCGGTGCCGGCAACCATGGCGAGGGTAAGGGCGGTGCGACGGATCTGTGCTCCAAACATGACATCCTCCTTGGGGTTTGAACCGCCGCGCCAGTGCGGCCGTCCGATGCCCTAGAAGGTACGAACCAAGATCCATCCACCCCATGGGGTCGACACCCCATATTCGGTATCCCCCGACGGCGGCCCGGCGGCGTCGACGGTGGCACCGCCTCAACAACCCGGCAGGCACTGTGTCCGCCTGCACCAGCCGACCTTGCTGGGCACGTTCGTCATTACTGCCAACCGGGATGCGTGCAGCGTGCTGCGCTATCTCGCCGCCCCCCGCCGATCTTCTACGCAGACACGGACGAGAACCCGGCCTACGCGCACGGCCGCAAGTTGTTCACCACGTCGATCGCCTCAACCCGACCACCGACACCTCGGCCATCTGCCCCACCGCCACGTGGTCAAGGGCAACTCGGTCCAGGTGGAGCGTTTCGCCGACACCTACCCAGTCGAACTCTCTCGTGTAGGTTACAAATCCCTCAACAACCCATCAAACCTGAAGCCGCCGACGTGATGCTATTCTGAAGCGACTGCGCCGGTTCGCACGATTGATGTCTCCATACGAAGCACACCCCATCAGCGCTCCACGAAACCGACAGAGATAACAAGGTCAACCTGGCCACCTCTCCGCCGATCGGCAACCCACGTGTCCAACAGACCGCAAAGGACTGACTGCCCGGCGCAACCCAAACATTAGAGTTCCAAGGAGGGATTTCCCAAAAATCTCGGCCACGCACTCCAAACCGGCAGAAAAGCCCCGTCTACTACGTCAACCCGCGCCGGCACCAGCGGGCATTGCTCTACGTGAAGGCGGCCAAATACAGACACACTGTCAATTAGTTCCGCTTGTTTGTCCTCCCATGCGAAATCGTCAGACAACAACATGACGCTTCTTCCCTCACAGCGATAATAGAATTTTCCACCATACCACCTGTCGCGGTCCTATTTTGATATCGCACCGCATCAAAGTTGCATAAAAAACTACTCAACGTGACAGCATTATTCCTTTCTTCGAATAGCCCGCTGCGGTAGCATCTACCTCAGAATTCCTTACGCGATCCCGCCAAAATGGTTATAAAGCTCGCTGCAATTTCCCAAAAAAAGCAAGCTACGCGCCAAACGCGCTACTTCAATATCTTCGACTTCCGCATAAATGACCCCAACGCCAGATCAGTTCTACAATCTATCGTAGCAATCATTCTGAAATCCGTATTGATGCTGCTTGCTGTCGGCATCGCTACTTCGGGTATCTCGTCAGAAAAATTCACCGTCAGCGAAATACAATTTCCTGGAATTGGCGATATGGCCACGGTAGTGCTCATATACCCGTTCATGGAAACATTCTGCCTACAGGCTATCCCAATTGAAGCCTGTAGGTCCGCATGCCTAAGCCGGCGCACACAAGTCTGCGCTTCCATTCTCGCATTTATGCTTTGTCATCTAGCAAATGGAACAACTACTGCATTTGCGGCAGGATTAGTTGGTGGTCTTTGCCTGGCGCTCGTCTATGTACATAACAGAGATTGCTCCATTCGTCTCGCGTTTGGAGGAACGCTGCTAGTACATTCGTCGATCAACATAATAATACTAGTTATCAAGTTTATATTCCTACAGTAACTTTGTGGCCTTAAGAAATGCGGAGTGAAAAAATGAACGACAGCGGTGATCAAACTATTTGGTCGACTAGATTTTTCGATCAGGTAGATGCATTTCAACCTGATAAATTAGTCGCACATCTACATTCGGAATTAGAGCAAGCAAAGCAAAGGCGGAACTTATATGGTAGGCTTAGAAGTACGATTCCTGCGGGCAGTGTGCTGATCTTTCTTGTCATGGTTCTCATATTTCTGCTCACGGGATATGAAGATCGATACTTTATCTACATTGGGGTATTTTATTTGTGCATCGCTCTGGTATTTCCTATGCTCCCATTCGCAGAGGCAACTAATACGGAAATTGAAGCCCTAGAAAGCTCGATACTACTGCAAGCCACGAAAACCAATGCGGTCGAACAACGGGCAGAGCATCTATTTAAATCGCATGAGATAGAGCTACGGCGATACTACCAGCAAGCACTTAGCCATAGCAAGACTATATTTCGTGCCGGCATAGTCTGCATTATATTTGGTTTTGGCGTTATAGCCGCAACTTTTTACTTCATTACTTATGGTAATGCGATTGCGGGACGGGAGATTAGCATTAATGATCAAGTCGTCGTAGGTAGCGTAGGAGTTATCTCTGGAATATTGAGTAACTTTGTAGCCTACGTTTACATGAATATGTTTTCCGGTGTACTTCGTTCATTCAATGAGTTTCATAGAAAGTTGGTCGAAACAAATCATCTGCATTTCGCCAACTTTCTTCTCTCTAAAATTGACAATCTCGAGTTAAGAGAAAAGATTATCGGTCAACTTGCCTTGAAGGCAATTACGCTGAATGAACCGACGGCGAATTTGGCGAATAGTCATGTTGGATCGTCTGAAGATAATCGATGACTGGCAATGATGGAGGCGGAAAATGATGGAGAATATGCTGCCGCTATTCGATGAACTCATCCTTCGAGCAAGGATTCCAATTGGATTTTTCATAATAATTGTGATTTTCAGTGCAGGTGTTGGATTGATTACTTTGATTGTTCGCCCCAATGACGATCCCGATCGTCGATCATTCGGCGGCATACACCCTTCTTCTTCTTTAAACAGTAGACTGGAGGCTGCAGAGGTTGGCCTGCAATTTGTGGAACATGCCGATGGCAGGGTGACGGTCGGTGATCGGGAATTCTCCTCACGAGAGGACGGGCAAGCGTACCTTGATCTTGTCTTACGACAGCAACAGAGAGATGGGCATACAATACCAAGGACTTTAAGGGATCCCGTAGCGGAGGCGATATGTGGTCTAGCAGCGTGCGTAGTTGTGGCTGATGGAAGGGTTAGCCCGGAAGAGGTAGTTGTGGCCGGGTCAATTGGCGTACGCGGCATAAGGAACTTTGATGCAGATAGATTTGTTCAGTATTGTAAAGATCCGACTTTGCTATCGCGAATTGATACGATGATCAAAGAGGTTGAGATGAGGTGTGGCGCCAAAGAGAAGGAATTGATTATTGCATATCTAATGGGAATCGCTCGGATCGACGGGTATGTACATGAAAAGGAAGATGCGATATTGGAGAATGCTGCGGAAGCTTGGAATGTCAACCTTGCTATCATGCGTGAGAAATTTCAACGGCAGGAGGGAACTAGTTGACAGGTTCGATATCGGAGGGCAGATCGTAAGAATTCGCAGTCGACGGTCGCGTCTTGGATTCCTATGTTCTGGCTAACAGGTGGCAATTCAAGACCCGACTGTACAGCGAGGGTAATCACCTGACAGCGCCGCTCCGGATCTGAGGATCAGGCGGCGACGTGTTGTGTGTCAAGCGATCGGGTTTTGGTCTCCTTTGTGGTGCTGGGTTTGGGGCGCCCGTCGAGGAAGGCTTTTGGTAGGCGTGCGTCCGTGCATGCCGCGTCCCTGGTGGGGCCGCGTCTCATTGTAGGCGACCAGATAGGCATCCAGAGCGGCTTGCATCTCGTCGACCGTGTCGAACCAGGTGCGCCGGCCTTCGACGCCGAAATGCTCGTCCAGCAGGGTGCGGTAGTTCGGGAGTTGAGGGGACATAGTACATAATTGGCCGGTTCGGCACTCTGCAAAATGGAGCAGATTCCTCTCTGCCGGGCGCATTGTCCGAAGCGATCGATAGACCAGTCGCGCCGCCCCCCTCAGCCAGGCAAGATCAAACCACAGCGACAACAAATGTTGTCGCTGTGCTGCATCCGGCATAAACTGCTTTTGTGTAAGGAGACCGACATGCCGCGCCTCTCGATCGATATCAGCGCCCAGGAACATCAGCAGCTCAAGGCCATGGCCGCTCTCAGCGGCCAGACCATCAGAGAGTATGTGCTGAGCCGCGCGCTCGCCGACATGCCCGATCCCGCCACCATGACCGACGAAGAAGCCCTGCAGGCCCTCAAGCGGCTGCTGGCGCCGCGCATCGCAGAAGCAGCGGCCGGCCAGGTGAAGCCGGTGACGGCAGAGGACATCAAGCGCGAAGGGCGCAGGCGGCTGAAATCGTAGGGCGTTGCCCTCCCCTTCTTATGCCGGGCCCGGCGGCCGGAAGGTCGGGTCGATCAGGCCGCGGAGGGCCTCGTAGGCGCCGAGGTCGACGGCGATGTCGCCGACGAAGGGGTGGTTCATCATCACCGTGGTGAACACCAGCGACATGATCACGCTGGACAACAGGCCCGTCATCGCCGCGCGCGCCGGGACGTTCGCAGAGCCGAAGAAGAAGGTGAAGCCGACGGTGATCAGGCCGCCGAGCACCACCAGCCACCAGAGGATCGGCGTCAGCGAGCCCTTGGCCGCGTCGATCCGGCGAGAGCGGGCATCGGCGATCGTATGGTAGGCCTCGACCATGGTCTCCAGAACCGCGTCCGAACCCGCGTCCGACGTCGCGGTATCAAGCACCGATCGCAGCAGTCGCTGCAGCGTTTCGGAATCGGCGCCGAACCGGGTGCGGCCCTCTTGCATCAACGGAAGCTCGGTGTCGATCACGGCGTTGATGTAGTCGGCCATGGCGCCGTGCACGCCCGCCCGCTGGTCCGGCGGCATGACGTCGGCGAAATGGTGCAGGCCGAACAGCGCCGTCGCCTCATCATCGATGGCGGCCTGCGCCTCGTCGAACTTCTCCCACACGGCGACCATCAGGAAGGTCACCAGCACGGCATAGGCCACGCCCAGGGTCGCGTATTTGAACCCGGCCACCTCGTTGTTGACGACCAGTGCCTCGAACCCGACGCGCCGGTGGACGAACAGCACCACACCGATCGCCAAACCGGGGATCAGCACGATCAGGATCAGCGCGGCGACGAACGCCGGGAGATCGGCAACAAGGATCTGCATGGCGGAGCGCTAACCCGACATCGAGGCGTCCGTTGCGAACACCGGGGAACGGATTAAGCATTCGCCTCAATTAAGAAAATGTTGCCGTTCTCCGATCCGATATCGTGCAGAGTCTAGACGATATTCGCGATCGTCAGGCGGCCGGAAACACGACTGCCGGTGAGGATGAAGACCAGTCCAGGCCGAGGCGAAATCGGTGCGGATGGCTGACGAGATCTTCCGACGCCGGCCCGCTCAGCCGAACAGCCAGTCGCCGGTTCCCGCGTCGTCGACCCAGGCGTCCTCAGCCGGTTGCGGCGCGGTGTCGTCGGCCGAGGCGCGGATGTTGTTGAGCACCGCCCGGGCCGCTTGGTGCATGGCCAGGGCCTCGCCCTCCACATCCTCCGCGATGATCAGCAGCGGCTTGGTCTTCGGCTTGGCCGACGGTTCGCTGAAGGTCATGGTGTAGGCGTGGGAATAGAAGAAGGTGTCGCGGGCGGCCATGGGATCGCTGTCTCCGGTAGGGGTGGTCGCGATTGCCGCCAAGCTGCCAGACGGCCACGCGGCCGCCAGTGACGAACGTCACCGGGCGTGCCGGTCCGGCGTCGACATCGCAAGGCACGGGTCGGTCGGCGCTGGCCGTTAGTCCAGGATCTCAACCGTCTGCAGAAGCTCGTCCAGTGGCAGCGGGTGGGTACAGCGCACATAGCCCAGAACGCCGCGCCGGGGCTCGTAAGGCGGATGGTGCGGGTCGATGAAGAAGAAGTCCGGGCGGCGCAGCACGATGGTGCCGGTCTCGGTGGTCGGCAACCCCAGGCCGGTGAACTGCCCGGCCACGACGGAATAGGGATAGGTGTGGGCGACCAGCCGGCCGCCGGTCGCCGGGTCGTTCCCGTCATACGGCAGGAACGCCACGTGATGGGCCGTGCCCGCGCCGTCGAAGGCGAAGGCCCCGCCCTCTTGCCCCGCGCCCAGCGGGCATGCCTCCACCCCGAACCAGTCGGAAAAGCCCAGGTAGTCGCGCTGGTAGTCCGCGACGCTGGCGGGACGCGCCAGATAGGCGTTGACCCAGTACCCGGTGATGTCGGCGGTTTCGGTCGGCACCGCCACGGCGGCCCGGAAGCTTGGGCAATCGGTGGGGATCCGCGCGATCCGACCTGCTGAGGCCAGGCGGTCGATCCAGTCGGCCGGAATGTCGCGCCGGGCCTCTGCCAACAGGTCGCCGTCGACCGCCCGGCCGTCCGCATGGTCGATCAGCGCCGCGGCCTGTCGGCCGGCTTGGATCAGCACCTCGATGGTCGCGCCAGGCGCCGGCGCGCGGTCGGCGATCATCCGGTTCATCCAGCCGCCCGCGATGTTCACGTCCGCCAGCTCCTCCGCCGATTGCCGGAGCTGAGCGTCGGCGGGCGCACCGCCGATCGCGGCATGGGCGCCTTCGGCCAGCATGTCGCGCCCCGGCCGGTCGCCATCCCGGAAGCCCGCAGGCACGGTCGTCGTCAGCCGCAAATGCGGCCACAGCGTCGCCTGCGGGTCGTCGGCGCAGAGCTCCAGCATCTGCAAAGGCCAGCCGATCAGGCAGGGATCATCGGTCGTGCCTGCACATTTCTCATGGCTCCAGTTCCGCTGCCCTTCCTCAGGCACGATGAACTGCGCCGAGGCCGTGCCTGACCATCCCGCCAGGGCCGCCAGAGCTGCGAGAGCCGTGCGCATTGTGCTGCCCGTCATCGGAACCCCCATCACTGCCGGTGCCTGGTCTGTCTCGAAAGCCGCAGACTATAGCGGGACAGTGGGCGGCGCCCCAGTGACAACGCGAGGCAGCGCCTTCCATCGGATCAAGTCGCCAGCGACTTCATCCTGTCCGTCACCGTTGCAGGCTTTGACAGGGCCGCCACCGGAGGAAGGCCGATGCTCCGGGAACCATCGACGGATGTTTGGCGCCGGCGCCCGGGCGCCTTTCGGCTCTCGCCTGGGTCGATTAGAGTGGGGCGAACCGGACACAGGGTGGTGCGATGACGTTGCGATCCCTCACGGTGGCCGCTGCGCTGTCGGCCAGCCCCGCGGCGGCCGACACGCTTGCCGACGATTTCCTCGACCTCTTGGTAAATACATGCCTGCCGGCGCTGGAGAATGCCGAGGTGCCCGATTTTTCGGGCATGACGCCGTATGACGCGGACAATCCGGACCACCACTTCGCGGGGCCCAACTTCGGTGACGGGTTCGTCGCCGACGATCCGCGGCTGTTGATCGCCTTTGGTGAGCGGAACGGCTATCGCGGCTGCCATGTGTCCTTTGCCGTCTCTCCGGCGACGGGAGAGAGCGGGCCGATCGTCGATGCGCTTGAGACCTGGATCTTCGACCACATCGATGGGACGGACTATACGCTGATCTATAACTGCGCGGGCCACATCGTCGCCGGCTCGCAAGCGCGCAACGCGCGCGGGTACTTCGTGCGCGTCCTTGTCGACGTCTGGCGGAACCCGGAGGACGATGGACGCCTCGGCACCGCCATCGCCACAGCGGGCGAAGGACCGGAGCCGCCGGCCGAAGAGTGCATTGACGAAGACGGGCATCAGCGTCCTGACACGCCATAGTCGTCGCGGTCGGCAGGATCGTGGGTGAGCAGCCTCCGGGGCGCGCCCTGCCTTCCGTCGCCGGGCGCTGCCCGGTCACACCAAGGCCGGATCGCCGACGGTGCCTGAACCCGGATTGACGTCGCACCCTAGCGCCGCATGGGGTATCCCTGTTCCGGTACCCCGGCGGTGAGCCGATCAGCAGCCCCCCGAACGATCTGGAGTGTTGGACTGATGACCGAAGAGACGTCCGAGCCGTCCATCGAGGACGTCAGCGAGAAGGACTGGCTGGAGCTGGAGCTGGAGGAGGCGTTCGACGAGACCCTGGAGGTCGAGTTGAGCGAGCCGATGATGACGACGGCGCTCCGCAAGCTCTATCGGCGGCACCATCCGCAGGACATGAGCCGGCGGAGCTACTTCCAGGAGCTGCTGAAGCTGCAGACGGAACTGATCAAGCTTCAGTACTGGGTGGAGCAGACGGGGCAGAAGGTTCTGGTCATCTTCGAAGGGCGGGATGCAGCGGGCAAGGGCGGCGTGATCAAGCGCATCACCCAGCGGCTGAACCCCCGCGTCTGCCGCGTCGTGGCGCTGGCCAAGCCCAGCGACCGCGAGCGCACCCAATGGTACTTCCAGCGCTATGTCCAGCATCTGCCGGCCGGCGGCGAGATCGTGCTGTTCGACCGGTCCTGGTACAACCGGGCCGGGGTCGAGCGGGTGATGGGCTTCGCCACGCCGGACCAGGTGGAGCAGTTCTTCCGCGACACGCCGGAATTCGAACGCATGCTGGTGCGCTCAGGCATCCATCTTCTGAAGTACTGGTTCTCGATCACGGATGAGGAACAGCAGCTTCGCTTCCTGATGCGCATTCACGATCCGATGAAGCAATGGAAGCTGAGCCCGATGGACCTGCAGTCCCGCGTGCGCTGGGAGGAGTACACCAAGGCCAAGGAGGACATGTTCGAGCGTACCAATATCCCGGAGGCGCCGTGGTACATCGTGCAGGGCAACGACAAGAAGCGCCAGCGCCTGAACTGCATGGCCCACCTGCTGACGAAGATCCCGTACCACGACGTGGACCGGGAAAAGGTCGATCTGCCGGACCGGGTCTTCAATCCCGACTATGAGCGCAAAGTGCTGTCGACCGGCCTGTACGTACCGAACAGGTATTGATCCGGAGTTCCCCGGCGCGCGGGCGCGCCCTAAGCGCAGCCGGTACCGAGATAGGCCCGCAGCGCCTGGAGCGTCGCCGGGCCGACGATGCCGTCGATCGGCCCGGCATGGTATCCGCGCTGCGCCAGGAATTCTTGCAGGGACGCACCCGCGCTCTGACCGCCGATCTCGGTGAAGCGCACCCAGTCGGCCGATGCGGCATCGACATTGCCGAGCCTGCAATGGGCAAGACCGCGATCCTTGTAGGCTCCGGCGCGGCCGGGTTCGAGCTGGAGGGCGCGGTTGAAGTCGACGATCGCCCGCTCGTACTGGTCCAGCCGCCCATAGGCCAGGGCACGATTGTGGTAGGCCGCGGCATAGCCGGGATCGAGCTGGATCGCTGCGTCGTAGTCGGTGATCGCGCGGTCGAACCGGCCCAGTTCACGGAAGGCGATGGCCCGATTGTTGTAGACCTTGGACAGAAGGTCCGGGTGGCCATTGAGCTGGCCGCTGTCGATTACCACCGTACAGCCGTCGATGCGCGTGATCGGATGCGGTGCCCGTTCGCATTCCATGGCACCGGCCAGCACGTCCTGTGAGAGCTGGGCTCGAGCTGGCGCGAGCCACATCGCGACCTGCACGGCGATCGCCACCGCCAACAGAGTTCGGATCATCGCCCCCTCACCGGATTGCCAGGCGAGGGCATGATAGCCACTACCTGAACGCGAGCAAGCGCAGCATCGGCAGCATCGATAAGGGATAACGCGATCGTCTGGGGATGCGGGTTCTGCCCCCAACGACACTTCAACCCCGTCTGACTTGGCCCAACGCGGCGCCGAGTGAGAGAAATCCCGCCTGCTGCAATCGATGCTGTCACAGCGCGCCGCCAGCGATCACATCTGGATGGTCCTTGCGCACAGTGGATCTTCGGACAATCTCCAACGCACTTATGAGTACTGGTTACGATCTATAAAGCATTAAGCATCTCTTTACCATGCATTCAGATATCAACGCCTATTTCTTCCGAAGCAAGCTCAAAGATTTTCAGATTTTACATCTTGTTCATTACTCTGTGCCAAAGTGGCCAGGTTCAAGATATGTGTGCGATTGAGAACGAGGTCCGAACATGATCAGGAAGATCCGCAAGTTCCTTACGGGCAAAGAGGGTGCGACCGCCATCGAATACGGCCTGATCGCCGCATTGGTGTCAGTGGCCGGTATCGCCGCGCTGGGTGCCATGGGCGACAGCCTGGAGAGCATGTTCAACACCGTCAGCAACGAGCTGAACAACGCGGTCAGCCCCTGACCGGTTGCCCGCCACCTCCGCCGCGGCCGAGACCCAAGGGCCTCGACCAGCGGCGGGGTTGGGGCGGCACCGCCCTAATGCGCCATCAGCACCGGCAGCTTCGCCGTCGTCAGCACGTGGCGTGTCGCCCCGCCGAACACAAGCTGGCGCATTCGGGCGTGGGTATAGGCGCCTTTGATCAGCAGGTCCGCGCCGCGCGCCTGAGCCTCCGCGAGGATCGTCTCGCCATGGGATCGCCCCTGGGGCTTTACGGTTTCGGCCGTGGCAGGCACACCGGCGCGCAGCAGATGCTCCGCCAGCGCATCCCCGGGCGGGCCTGGGAACTCCCACCCCTCCACCGATAGCACGACCACCCGCTCCGCAGCCGCCAACAGCGGCATGCCCAGCGCGACGGTGCGCGCCGTCTCCGTGCTGTGGTTCCAGGCGATGACGACAGTCCGCCCCAGTTCGGCCGGCGCCCCGTGCGGCGCCACCAGCACGGGCCGGCCGCTTTCGAACAGCGCGGCCTCGATGGTCGCCTCGCCGCCCACCAGATCGCCTTCGGCATAGCGCCCGATCACGATCAGGTCGAACAGCCGTCCGTACTCGCCCACCACCTGGTTCTCGCGGCCTTCCATCTCGCGCCAGTCGGCCGTGGCGCCGTCTGCGCTCTGCGTGCGTGTCAGCATGCGCAGACCATGGCGCTCGACAATGCCGATGAAGCGCGCCCGCGCCTGATCGGCGACGCGCCGCCATTCCCGAGTCATCTCGGCGATCAACTCGGGGTTGACGGCGATGTTCCGGCCGCCGAAGTCGCGGCCATACATGTGGAAAGCCGTGATCGCCATCATGCCTTCGACATAGCTGCCGAATTTCCTGGCAACGACGGCAGCGGTGGCAAAGGCACTTTCGGCAGCGTCTTCGTCACGGAACGGCAGGAGGATCGTCCGCATGGTGACCTCCGGTTCAGTGGTTTATCAAACGCTTAAGTAAACTT
>JANQQD010000065.1 GCA_028285185.1 Anaerolineae bacterium
CCGTCCGGCGCCCCGCGCCCCGCGCGAAGGCCGACGCGCGCCAGATCAAGAGCGTCATCGGCACGAGCCAGCCGATGCAGGAGGTCTATGCCCAGGTGCACCTGGTGGCGCCCACCAAGTCCACCGTCATGCTGCGCGGCGAGAGCGGCACGGGCAAAGAGCTGGTCGCCCGTGCCGTCCATGCCTTGAGCCCGCGGGCCCAAGGGCCCTTCGTCAAGGTCAATTGCGCCGCCCTGCCGGAAACCCTCTTGGAATCAGAGCTGTTCGGGCATGAGAAGGGCGCCTTCACCGGCGCCACGCAAGACCGCAAAGGCCGTTTCGAGATGGCCGACCGCGGTACGCTTTTCCTCGACGAGATCGGCGACATCACGCCCGCCTTCCAGGCCAAGCTGTTGCGCGTGTTGCAAGAGCGGGAGTTCGAGCGCGTCGGCGGCAACAAGACCATCCGGGTCGATGTGCGCCTGGTCTGTGCCACCAACCGCAACCTGGAAGAGGCGGTCGCCCGCGGCAGCTTCCGCGCAGATCTCTATTACCGCATCAACGTGATCCCGGTGTTCCTGCCGGCCCTGCGCGAGCGGCGGGAGGACATCCCGCTGTTGGCCCAGCATTTCCTCGACGCGTTCAACGAAGAGAATGGCCGGGCGCTGCAGTTCTCCGACCATGCGCTTCGCGTGCTGAAATCCTGCAGCTTCCCCGGCAATGTGCGTGAGCTGGAAAACTGCGTCAGTCGCGTCGCGACGATGACCGTGGGCGAGGTCATCGACGACATCAACCTGCCCTGCCAGACCAACCGCTGCCCCTGCACGCTGCTGCTGCCCTCCGACCCCGGCCTTCCAGCCGCGGCGGAGCCGGCGCGGCCGCCGCCGGCAAATGCCGATTTCGGCATGCCGGGTAATGGGTCGGCCGCAGGCGCTGCCGCCGACGGCTTCGGGCTCGACGACCTGAGCGATCTGTCGGCGCTGCCCCCGCGCGACAGGCTGGTCCGTGTGATGGAGAAGTCCGGCTGGGTTCAGGCGAAGGCCGCCCGCCTGTTGGGCATGACCCCGCGCCAGGTCGGCTATGCGCTGCGCAAATACAATATCGAGATCAAGCGGCTTTGAGCCTTGCGGCGCGTCGTCGATGTCACGTGTCCGACAGTGTGTCGCAACACCAACACAGGGTTGGGCTCCCTGGACGGTGCCGGGGTCATTAGTAATCAATGCCTTAACCATGTGGCATGGCGCTTGCTGATGTCCTCTTGAGGGGCGCGGATCGTGCGCCCCGTCGGGAGCAGGGCATGCAGCGGACGATCGTTCCCTTCCAGTCGATTGCCACCGCCGGGCCGCGGCGCGAAGCCGGCGGCGCACCGGCCCGCCAAGCCTGCGCCACGGGCTGCGGCGCCAAAGACGCCGGCGAGGACATCGCGCCGGAGGTGTGGGAGCGGGTGAAGGATCACCCCTGCTACAATGCCGAGGCCCATCACTTCTTTGCCCGCATGCATGTGGGCGTGGCGCCCGCCTGCAACATCCAGTGCCACTACTGCAACCGCAAATACGACTGCGCCAACGAAAGCCGCCCCGGTGTCGTTGCCGAACGCCTGACGCCCGACCAGGCGGTGCGCAAGGTGATGGCCGTGGCCGCCCAGGTACCGCAACTCTCCGTCGTGGGCATTGCCGGGCCGGGCGACGCGCTGGCCAATCCTGACAAGACCTTCGCGACCTGCGAGCGGGTGGCGCATGTGCTGCCCGACGTGAAGCTGTGCCTGTCGACCAACGGGCTGGCGCTGCCGGACCATGTGAGCCGGATCGTGGCGCTCGGCATCAGCCACGTCACCATTACGATCAACGCCATCGACCCCGAGATCGGGGCGCAGATCTATCCCTGGATCTCCTTCGCGGGCCGCCGCATCACGGGTGTCGAGGGGGCGACGATCCTGCGCGACCGCCAGCTTCTCGGGCTCGACCTGTTGGTGGCGGCCGGTGTGCTGGTCAAGGTCAACTCCGTCTTGATCCCCGGCGTCAACGACCGGCACCTGAAAGCAGTGAACGCCGAGGTGAAGCGGCGCGGGGTCTTCCTGCACAACGTCATGCCGCTGATCTCGGACCCCGCCCACGGCACCCATTACGGCCTGACAGGCCAGCGAGGCCCGACCGCGCAAGAGCTGAAGGCGCTGCAGGACGAACTGGCGGGCGGGGCGTCGCTGATGCGCCATTGCCAACAGTGCCGCGCTGATGCTGTCGGCATGCTGGGGTCGGACCGCAGCGCGGAGTTCGCAATGGATCTGATCCCGGAAGGCGAGGCCGCGGCACTCGCCCCGGAAGACCAAGTCAAGCGCGACGTCTATCGCGAGGTGGTGGAGCGGGAGCGGGCCGATCGCCGCCGGGCGGCCGAAGCGGCCGATGCCCTGGCGGCCGCTTCGGCCGAGGAACATCGGATGCTGGTGGCCGTCTGCACCGAAGGCGGCGGGCGCATCAACCTGCATTTCGGCGAGGCCGCGCAGTTCCCGGTCTACGAGGTCGACCGGTCCGGCGTGCGCCTGGTCGGTCACCGCCGCCCGCGCACCCACTACTGCAAGGACGGCCACGGCGACCAGGACGCGCTCGACGCGATCACGGCGGCGCTGGACGGCGTCGCCGCCGTCTTGTGCTCGAAGATCGGCAACCGACCCCGCCAGCGGCTGGAGGAAGCCGGAATAAAGGCGGCCGAGTATCCAGGGGATTACATCGAATCCGCCGTCGCCGCCTTTTTCCGCTCGGTCGCGGCGAGCGCTGGGACCGGGCGCCTGACCGCCTGAAACCAACCGAAACAGCAGAAAGCAAACACGACCATGGCCTACAGGATCGATACCGGACAGTGCAGCGTCTGCGGCTCGTGCGAGTTCGAATGCCCCAACAGCGCCATCCGCATGAAGGGCGAGAGCTACATCATCAACGCCGCCAAATGTACCGAATGCGAGGGCCATTTCGATGCCCCGCAATGCGTGACGGTGTGCCCCACCGACTGCGTGCTGCCCGCGTGAACGGCGCTGGCGGCCGGGGCCCCGCCCTCACCCACGGAGATCCCCGCCTTCGCGGGGATGACGACATTGGATAGAGCGGTGAACACACCAAACCGTCGTCCCCGCGAAGGCGGGGACCTCATCGGACCGGGGCGCCCACGGATGGACGCGAGGGCGAGCGGATGATCGAGTCCGAGTCCCTGGAAACCGACGCGCCGCCGCAGTTCGAACCGGGGCAGAAGGTGCGGGCCCGCGTCGCCGTGCGCAGCGACGGCAGCGTGATGGGCTCGGCTACAGGCGATGTGCTGATCGAGGCCGGCGAGATCGGCTATGTGCGCGGTGTGGGCGAGTTCCTGCAGCGCCACCGCATCTATGCCGTCGACTTCTTCGAGCAGGCCCGCATTGTCGGCATGCGCGCGCACGAACTTGAGCTGATGGAGGACTGAATGCGGGTGATGATCCGGAAATCGGGCGACGAGCTCTCGGCCTATGTCGCCAAGAAGGACCTTGAGGAACCGATCGTGGCCATGGAAAAGCCGGGTCTCTGGGGCGGCTGGGCCGACCTCTCCAACGGTTGGCGCCTGGAGATGCCCGAAATGGCTCCCGACACCCGATTGCCGATCACCGTCAACGCGCGCCGTCTCAGCACCGGAGAGTGACCGGGAACATCCGACCCGTTCCGCCGCGGGACATGGTTCGGATGGAATGGCTCGCCCCCGGACGCTATTGCGGCTCACAGTACTGGGGCATTGGCAGAGACCGGCTCGCCGCATTCTCATTGAGCTCGTATCGCCCGCCGCTATACCGCGGGCAGTCGCGCGCATAGCCTTGCTCGATCATCAGCGCGGCGATGTCCTCTCCGAACTGATTGAAGCAGATGGCGATGTGGCGCTCCCACAACGTCTCCCCGGACAGCTCACAGCGCAACATGCCGCCGGAATCCGCGACGATCCTCTCCATGGTATACGTCGCAGCATCTCCGCGATGCTCATGGGCCTCCGGTGCTGCAAGACCGTCCAGGCGGATCACGATGCCTGCGACGACGATATTGTTGCCATCAATGATGCGCGTCACCGGCCCTTCCAGCGTGTCGGCATGGGCCGAGACTGAAATCGCCCCGGCGAGTGCTGCCATTGCGATCGTTCGAACCATCGGTGGGATCCATCCTTTCTGAGCCATAGATTTTGGTTGGCCTCAGATCTCCGTGCCGCGGCACGGCACCGCCGCTGGCATCACATCGCACGGGTTGTCTGCGGATCTCAACGCACTGTGGCTGGACCAGCACGGTTACATCCTGCCGAGCCGCCGCCTTCGCCGGGTCCGCCCTGATGCGGTGACCCCTGTCACTGACCGGCGTCGCCCGCGCCGCTAACGGTGCGTGCGGTGCATCAAGGCAAGGGCGGACCGGGCGACACGTGCCCAGTCCGACACCCTTTCCAGGCCAAGGCTGCTAAGGGCACCGAGGGCCCCGGCGGTCACGAGGACGGCGCGAAGGTTGTAGCCATTACGCCCCTGACGGAGGACACCGACATGCCCGATAAACGGAGATTCGAGACCGATTTCGGCGACCCGATCGGCAACTACAGTTTCCGGGTCGAGATCGCAGGCACGACCAGCGCTGACACCGCCGCGTTCGAAGAGCAGATGACCTCGTTCGCGGGAGTCGATCTCGCCGAATACGTGGAAGTCCCATCGGCGCGTGAGCCCGCTGCCGACGCCGACCCGCTGCCGGTTCTGATGGTGATCGCCGACCAGCAGGATTTCTGGTACTAGGACCAACTGCACCGGCCGCAGGCCGCCCCAGGCCGCCCCTCGCGAAGGCTAAAGGGGCGGCGGCGGCGCATATGCCCGGCGCGATCCCGTGCGCCGGAGACGTCCGCTGGGGCGGCTGGGCTGACCTCTCCAACGGCTGGCGCCTGGAGATGCCCGAGATGGCCGCCGACACCCGCCTGCCCATCACCGTCGACGCCCGCCGACTCAGCGCCGCGGAGTGAGGCGGGAGCGGAATGCTTGGCGTCCAGATTTGGCGAAGGCCCCCCAGGTGACTTCGGGTTGGCCGTCATTCCGACCCGGACGGATCGAGCAAACGGCGAAGCATGTGCCTGACATGATCCTGTCCGCCGAAGAACACGGCCAGGATGCGCACTGTCGTGATGTCTTCGTGCACGTCGAACCAGAAGATCGCCCGGTCGATCGTGACATGCCGCAAGGCTGGAGCCATGTCGTCATGCAGCGTGCCGCGATAGGGCGCTCGGGCGATCGCTTCGGCAGCCCTGCGAATGCGTTCCACTCTGTCTGCGGCCTTCTCGAACGCGTCGGCGGGCGCTTCGCCGAAGCTTTGGTAGGCATCGAGAAGATGGTCGAAGATCAGCTCGAAATCCCGCTCCGCATCCGCCGCGAACTCAGTCCGCCACGTCATGCTCTCGCCGCTTGCGGTCCAGCATGTCCGCGACCCGGTCCTGCATCTGCTCGGCCGGCACAAAAGCACCGGCCCGACGTTGTGACACGAGGGCACGGAGCGCCTGCGTCTCCGCCTCCTGAGCCTCGGTCTGCTGGCGCAGCAGGTCGAGCCCCTGCTGAACAACGGCGCTGACGCTGGAATAGCGCCCCTGCCGCACCAGTTCGCGGGCAAAGGCGTCCTGCTGATCTGTCAGCGATATCGACGATTTGACGGTCATGCCCTGCCTCCGATACGATGGTGCTACCTGGTCGCACCAAAGTCAATTCTTGGGCATCTGAGCACGGAGTTGGGATCTGACCCCATTCCCCCCGCTGCCGGCGCTAGGCGCCCAGCAAGGCGTCGACAACGGCCTCTGTCAGGATGCCCGCGGGCGATGGCGGGCCGCCTTGGGCCGCGATGAAGTCGGCTACGGCGGCGCGCACCTCCGCGTCCACCACGCCGTCGATCGGCCCGGCGTAGAGACCCTCGTCGGCGAGCGCCTGCTGGACGGCCATGGCCTCCGCAGCGTCCATCGCGCGCTCGATGACGGCGTACAGGGTGCCGTTGGGGACGAACCCGATCATCACGCGCGCGTCCACCTGCACATAGTCGATGAACGGCGCGTCGTGGCACGTGACCGTCACCGGCACGAAGCCCGGCGCGTCGCCGCCGAGGCTCGCCTGAAGGTCGGCCAGCGCCGGATCGGCGGCGATGGGGTCGGGCCCCGCTTCCGCCGCCAGGGTCCACTGGTCGCAGGTGCGGCCGTCGAACCATTCGAAGGTCTGCCCGATGAAGACCGACCGCGAACGCTCGGCAAGCTGCAACGCGGATTGCTGCGCCTCCAGCGTGGCGGCGACGTCCGAGGCGATGCGATAGTCGACCACGGTAAACCGCTCCGGCCCCTCCATGGGCGCACCCGCAAGCGTCGGCAGCGGTGCGGCGGTCAGCACCAGGGCCGCCAGAAGGCGGCGCGGTCGGTTTGTATGGGGCATGGGCTGGTTTCCTTGCGTTGCCGGTCGTCCGGAAACTGCCCGCCTGCGCGGGTGGCGCGCTATGACGGAGCGCACAGGGCATAGCCGGAGTGGTTTCATGACCGCGCAAATCCGCTGCGGCAAAGCTTGACCCTGCCGATGCCACGGGCGCATTGGGATCTGACCCCTTTTCCAAAGGGCGAGACCAACCATTACCGCGTCGACGACGAGGCCGACTGCCGCGCCAGGATCGCGCCGATGAAGCTCTTTGCGCCATTCACCGCGACTGGTACTAGCGGCCCGACTGGGAACTCGCATCGCCGCGCCGCCATCACCCCGCACCAAGCGCACCGTGACAATGCGCCTCGACCCCGAGATCCTGGAGCAGGTCCAGGCCCAGGACCGCGGCGGGCAAACCCGCATCAACGCCTTCCTGAAAGCCTATGTCGACGGTCGTCCGCGCGAGAGGCGGTAGGGTCGTGCGGTGGGCGGGAGGATCGGCGAGTTCGTCTATCGGATGAATTTAGATCTGAATCTGCTCCCGCGCGCAGTTGTCGCAAGAATGCGAGAGCCAAAGAGTATGTCTTATATCAGATATATATGCGAGGCATATAATCTTCTATACTGAGAAAGCACGACGTCTCCAACATCATTGAATCAAGCGTAACAGCTGCGACTTAGCTGGCATCGTCGTGAAAGAGAGGTCACCGCATGAAGGTTAACGTCAGCCGTGCGTTGTGGTTCGCATTTGCAATAGCTCTGGTCGGCGCAGATAGCGGTCAGGGACACGCCCAATTGGATATCGGCGTCTTGATTGGAGAGCTGCGAGAATGTACCCAGCAAAGTGCATTCTACTACGCGCATTCTACAGAGAATGCAGATGTCGTGGCCCTAACAGCCGTAGCTTCCTGTTTGGATCAGCGTAACGCAATATTAGATTTCTTCTATGCCTCCAATCGAGATGTCTTGCACGCATATGAGAAAATGCACGTCATCACCCAAGCAATGCAGATGGAAGTTATGCCGGCTATAGTCGAGCTACGGATGTCCAGCAGCCTTGATGATATGCCACAATGAGAGAACGGCAGGACCTCACCGATGACGCCCCTCGCGCCATTCCCCGTGACTGGTACAAGGGGGCCCGGCTGGAAACGGGCATCCCCGCGCCGCCGTCATCCCGCACCAAACGGTCCGTGACCATGCGCCTCGACCCCGAGATCCTGGAGCACATCCAGGCACAGGGTCGCGGCTGGCAAACCCGCATCAACGCCGTCCTGAAAGCCTATGTCGACAGCCGGCCGCGTGAGGGGCAGTAGGGCCCAGGGGCGCGAGGTCGGATCGGCGAGCCCGATTGTGGGAGGAATTGGGATCTGACCCCTTTCCCCCGATGATCATGCTCCCAATACAAGAATTGGCGCAATGCCGCATATCGTCATAAAAGGGAATCTCGGCTCTCTGGATCCTTGTTTCCCACAAAACGAAGCAGCATCTGCTGAGCATTGCCATCTTTTGAGAAGTAGTTTTGTGCCACTCCAATTATCGAAGGATTCTCCAATGCGACCCCTATAGTATGGGCAAGCAGTGGGTCGCGAGCAAAAAACACGTTATTCTCAGCGCCAGAAACAACTAGGAACTTGGCGTCTGAGAGAAATTTGATTGCTTCGTCGAACATTGAATAAGTGGCGACTTCGTTGAGATCTTCCGATATTTCTTCGAGAGTGTGTATGCGTGACGCTCCATTCTTAAACATCCAAGCGCAAACTTGATCCGCTATGGGGTTCTTTTTTATCAAGTAGAAGAGGGTGCGATATCTAGATCTGTAGAGCCGAAAATTTCGATTCACCATTTCCTTCGCAGAATCCATCATGTCAGAGTACGAAACTCGGTTTCTGCGCTCTCCTTTCTCAGCGATACGCCTGCCGAGCATCACGATGCTCTTAGGTAAGCCATCCGCAGCATACTCTATCCATCTTTTCGCTGAAATAATCTGATCTTTCGGGAAATATTTGTCCTTCCTTGGATCGGTTAACTTTAGTTGAACCAAGCCGTCTGCGATGTAGTTCCAAACCTTATCATCACGGATTGTGCTTGCATTCCCGTCATCACCTCGAATTGACCCAAGAGCAATCTCTTCTGTTCTGTCTCTTAGACTATCCGCCAACTCCATTATTCTAAGAAATACATCATCAGCTCCGATAAAGATAATCTTTGTCCTGTCAGAACTGGAATTGTCAGTGATTTCCTTGGCCAACGAAGTAAGATTCTCCAAGAGCTCGTCGTCGGCGAAATTCAGATCATCAATCGCTAGGCCAATTTCGTAGTCATTGAGGTAATTCGCTATATGCCTAATGTCTATTAGGTCAATTATGCCGGATCTTGCGTCGGCAGCGCCGGCAAAATCACTGTCTGAGTGAGTTTCAATTTCAAGATACGGAATAAGATTCTTAATGCCAATTTTGTAAGAGAAAGGCCTTGTCGGATCAATCGCGTTTTTGTTTTCGACAATTTGAGATTTGAATTTCGACCAAGTGCTATTGTGATTGAGTTTAGAGTAAATGAACTTAAACCCTCTGCGGTGTAGCCGGCCGATAGTGGATTTTGCCAATGATGTCTTGCCTGAACCTGATGGCCCATATAGGCATACGTGCATACCCGGCGACACGACAGCATCACGGAATTTCTTCTCCTCTCTGCGCTCGATCCAGCCGGTGAGGTCGTCGATTGCCACCCGGGGACGTACATCGAAGACTTCGCCAACCCTCTGCGCCCAGACGTCGGAGTGACTTCCGGCCATCCGAACCTACTCCTGCATCAGCCAATACTAAGGTTGTTGATTAACCGATAGTAGACAATTTCAGGTTGACGCTCAATGCCTCTTCAGGCCGTTGGCGCTCCTCAATCGAGATTGCGGTGCGCAATACGTAGTTTACCACGTTCGAGTAGAAATAAGTATTATGTGCCTATATCCCATATATCCCATCGGTCTTAGACGTAATAAATCGGACGCGGAGGCCGCTATTTGTGGAGATGCGATAGTCGAAATCCGATCAAGCCTCAATGATCTACTCTCTGACAAGGGGGGATCGCAGCCCTCGGCTTGGGCAACCTGATCATGCTGACCATCAACTGGTACCTCGGCTTTCGCCGCTCCCGTCCCGTTCCGCCAGAATCACCAACCCCGCCGCCTGGCGCTTGATCTCCTCCCGCACCTCCCGGTCCAGGCGCCCCACCCAGGCCCGCGGGATCGACTTGGCGCCGTAGGTGGCGCCGGCGAGCATGCCGGCGAGGGCGCCGGCGGTGTCGGCGTCGCCGCCCAGGTTGACAGTCTCGGTGATGCAGGCGCGCACGCTGTCGGTGAAGAAATAGCAGTGCAGCACTGTGCGCACGGTGTCGACGATGTAGGCTGAGCACTGGCCGCGGTAGCGGTCGAAGCGGAATGAGGAGTGTTGCTCGACCATCCGCTGCGCCTCGCGCCTTGCCGCGGGCACGCCGCCGCCGCGGATCAGCGCCTGCACCATGCGACCGAGGCCGAGCGCAGCACCGTCCGACAGCGGGTGGTGGTGGGTGATGCGGCACTGCTCGAGCGTCCAGGCCTCGAACGCTGCCGCGTCGTCGAGGGTGGCGAGTGCCACCGGCAGGTTGCGCATGGCAGCACCATTGCCGGCATCGCCGTCGTTGGGCAGCGCCTCCGTCGTACCGTCCAGGATGTAGCGGCGGATGCCGCGGCGGCAGGTGTTGCCGACATCGATCGGCACGCCCCGCATCCAGTGGGCGAACTGGTCGCACACCGCACGCAGGTCCCACCCGCCGGCCTGCAAGATGGCGCGGCCGACGCACAGGCTCATCTCGGTGTCGTCGGTCACCTGGCCGGGACGCAGGCGCAGCCAGCCGCCGCCGATCATGCGGCAGTGGATGCCGTAACGCTCCGCGATCTCGCCGCGCGTCATGAACTCCACCGTGGCACCCAGCGCGTCGCCGACGGCAAAGCCCAGATAGGCGCCGAGCGCGCGGTCTGCGACGGCCGGATCGTTCAGGGCCGGATCTGTCATGCCCAAGGCCTTCTTATCGCTCACCAATACGCGGCCTGGACGCGGTAATCCCCCCCGATCACCAGCACCTCGCCTTCGCCCTTCAGGGCGTGGCGCGGCAGCAACTCGTTGAAGAACAGTATCTTGGCCAGCGGCACGGCGGTTTCCAGGATGTGGTCGCCGAACCAGCTCGCCATGTCGCGGTGCGCCGTGAACGAGACCAGGTTGTTCAGCCTGAGGATCACCCGGCGCCGATCGATGCGATGGACCACTTGGTGCTCGGCGAAATCGTTGACGCCGCGATAGAGTGTCACCTGCCGGTCCGGCGGCCCACCGTGCGCCAGCACCCATTGGGCGAACTCATACAACAGGTCGAGCTGGGCCATCACGGCGGCGGAATAGAACCGGGACGCCATCTTGTCTTCCACATACTGCGCCCAGGCGGGTGAGCCGACGCGCCCGATCGGCTCGCGATGGAAGGTGGGGTAGAGGCCGAAGCGGCTTTCCACCCAGCCCTTCAGCACTGCACCCTCGCGCGCGTTGTTGTCAAAGGCCCAGCCGCGCAGGAGGCGGAGATAGCTGGCGTGATAGCGCCGTGGCGCCTTGGCTCCGGCCTGGGGCAGGCCGAACCACTCGGCCATGTGGTCTTCGAAGATCTCCGACCAATGGCCTTTTGCGTCGGCGTCCTCCAGCCGCTCGAAGAGCGTGTGGTGCATCTGACGGACGCCGGCGATGTGCAGTGGACGGGCGTCGTCGTTGAACGCGGCGCCGGCCAGCACGGATGTCGGAATGCCGACGAAGTTGGTGCTGTGGCCCAGTTGCCACTGGCCGGTCGCTGCGCTGATCACGGATGGGCGTTCGCGTGAGTTCCGATGGGGCTTGCTGCGGTGTCGCAAGATCCATTCCAGCCGTACCGCGTGGCGGCAGGGTGCGGCTGCGTTTCGGGTTGCCAGTCCTCGTGTTACCCGAGGAGGTCCCCGCCTTCGCGGGGACGACGGGAGGGGCTCCCCCCCCTCACAGATTGACACGTCACCCCCGCGAAGGCGGGGGTCTCGGCAGCCCGCGCGTGATCCGGCAACGGGGCTGCTGTGTCGGTTGCGACACTCCTGTCGGGGTTTGTCGGCTTCGCAACAGCTACGGCCCAGCCCCCCTGGCGGTCTCGCCCCCGTCAAACGGGCCGAAACGCTTTCGTTTTCGTTAAGGGCCGAAGCGTGCCCGCGGTTTGGCACGGCGGTTGCTCTACTCAACTCGAGCGGGCCGATCGCCCGGGAAGTTTATCGAGAAGGAGACGAGAGCCCATGAGCGGTCTGCGTCAAATCGCGTTCTACGGCAAGGGCGGTATCGGCAAGTCCACGACGTCCCAGAACACGCTCGCCGCGCTGGCGGAGCTGGAGCAGAAGATCCTGATCGTCGGCTGCGACCCCAAGGCGGACTCCACCCGCCTGATCCTGCATTCCAAGGCCCAGCAGACCGTGCTGCACCTGGCGGCCGAAGCGGGCTCGGTTGAGGATCTGGAGCTGGAGGACGTGCTGCGCGTCGGCTATGGCGGCATCAACTGCGTGGAGTCCGGCGGGCCGGAGCCGGGCGTCGGTTGCGCCGGCCGCGGCGTCATCACGTCGATCAACTTCCTGGAGGAGAACGGCGCCTACGACGACATGGACTACATCGTCTACGACGTGCTGGGCGACGTGGTCTGCGGCGGCTTCGCCATGCCGATCCGCGAGAACAAGGCGCAAGAGATCTACATCGTCATGTCCGGTGAGATGATGGCGATGTACGCCGCCAACAACATCTCCAAGGGCATCTTGAAATACGCCCATTCCGGCGGCGTGCGCCTGGGCGGGCTGATCTGCAACAGCCGCCAGACGGACCGCGAGATCGAGCTGGCCGAGGCGCTGGCCGCGAAGCTGGGCACCAAGCTGATCCACTTCCTGCCGCGCGACAACATCGTCCAGCACGCAGAGCTGCGCCGCATGACGGTGATCGAATACGCGCCGGAGAGCCAGCAGGCCGACGAGTACCGGGCCCTGGCGCGCAAGATCCACGAGAACTCCGGCAAGGGCTGCATCCCAACGCCCGTCAGCATGGAAGAGCTGGAAGAGATGCTGATGGAGTTCGGGATCCTCAAATCCGACGAGGAGATGATCGCCGAATTCGAGGCCAAAGAGGCCGCCAAGGCGGCCGCTGCCGCCTGATCGTCCACCGTTCGCCCCGAGAAGGAGGGCCGGCCCCCATGAGCCTCGACTACACCAATGACCGGGACCT
This sequence comes from Anaerolineae bacterium, assembly GCA_028285185.1. Taxonomy (GTDB): domain Bacteria; phylum Pseudomonadota; class Alphaproteobacteria; order DSM-16000; family Inquilinaceae; genus JACKIG01. The sequence goes on from JANQQD010000065.1 coordinate 12,682, forward strand.
GCACGAACAGCTGATCGAAGACGTCCTGTCGGCCTACCCCGACAAGGCGGCCAAGCGGCGGCGCAAGCACCTGAACGTCGCCGAAGACGGCACCAGCGACTGCGGCGTGAAGTCGAACGTCAAATCGCTGCCCGGCGTCATGACCATCCGCGGCTGCGCCTATGCTGGATCCAAGGGCGTGGTGTGGGGGCCGGTGAAGGACATGGCCCATATCTCCCACGGGCCGGTCGGGTGCGGCCAGTATTCCTGGGCGCAGCGGCGCAACTACTACACCGGGACGACCGGCATCGACAGCTTCGGCACGATGCAGTTCACGTCGGACTATCAGGAACGCGACATCGTCTTCGGCGGTGACAAGAAGCTGCGCGAGATCATCGACGAGATCGAGGCGCTGTTCCCGCTGGCCAAGGGCATCAGCGTTCAGTCCGAATGCCCGGTGGGCCTGATCGGCGACGATATCGAGGCCGTGGCGCGCGAGAAGGCGGCCGAAATCGGCAAGCCCGTGGTGCCGGTGCGCTGCGAGGGCTTCCGCGGTGTCTCCCAGTCGCTGGGCCACCACATCGCCAACGACGTGATCCGCGACTGGGTGTTCGCGCGGGAGGACGAGCACGGCGACTTCCAGTCCACACCCTACGACGTGGTCGTGATCGGCGATTACAACATCGGCGGCGACGCCTGGTCGTCCCGCAAGCTGTTGGAGGAGATGGGGCTGCGCGTGATCGCGCAATGGACCGGCGACAGCACGCTGGCTGAGCTGGAGCGCGCGCCGAAGGCCAAGCTGAACCTGATCCACTGCTACCGGTCGATGAACTACATCGCCCGGCATATGGAGGAGAAGTACGGAACCCCGTGGACGGAGTTCAACTTCTTCGGCCCATCACGGATCGAGATGTCGCTGCGCGCCATCGCCGACTTCTTCGACGACACGATCAAGGAGGGGGCGGAACGGGTGATCGAGAAGTATCGCCCGCTGGCCAATGCCGTCATGGAGCGTTACCGGCCTCGCCTGGAAGGCAAGACGGTGATGCTCTATGTCGGCGGCCTGCGCCCGCGCCACATGGTCAATGCCTACGAAGACCTGGGCATGAAGATCGTTGGCGCCGGCTATGAGTTCGCGCACAAGGACGATTACCAGCGCACGGCCTCATACGTGAAAGACGGCACGCTGATCTTCGACGACGTCACGTCCTACGAGCTGGAGAAGTTCGTCGAAGGCATCCGCCCCGACCTGGTCGGATCCGGCATCAAAGAAAAGTACCCGATCCAGAAGATGGGCGTGCCGTTCCGCCAGGTCCATTCCTGGGACTATTCCGGCCCCTATCACGGCTATGACGGGTTCGCCGTCTTCGCCCGCGACATGGACATGGCCGTGAACAGCCCGGTGTGGGGGATGTTCAAGGCACCCTGGGCGGCCTGACGCAGACACCGACGATCCCTGAATTCTGAGCGGCCGCCGCCGAAGGCGCGCGGCCGGGAGATGACCGACATGCCCCAGACTGCGGACACGGTGAAGGATCACGCCGATCTGTTCCACGAGCCCGAGTATCGGGAGATGCTGCGCGCCAAGCGTGAGCAGTTCGAATGCGGCCACACCGACCAGGCAGTGCGCGAGACGGACGACTGGACGCGCGGCTGGGACTACCGTGAGAAGAACTTCGAGCGGAAGTCGCTGTCCATCAACCCGGCCAAGGCCTGCCAGCCGTTGGGTGCGGTGTTCTGCGCCCAGGGCTTCGAAGGCACGCTGCCCTTCGTGCACGGCTCGCAGGGCTGCGTGGCCTATTACCGCTCGCATCTGTCGCGCCATTTCAAGGAGCCGTCCTCGGCCGTCTCGTCGTCGATGACGGAAGATGCAGCCGTGTTCGGCGGCCTCAACAACATGATCGACGGGCTGGCCAACGCGCACGCGCTCTACAGCCCGAAGATGATCGCCGTATCCACTACCTGCATGGCCGAGGTGATCGGCGACGACCTGCACGCCTTCATCAGCCAAGCGCGCGACAAGGGCTCCGTGCCCGAGGGCTTCGACGTCCCCTTCGCCCACACGCCGGCGTTCCAGGGCAGCCATATCAACGGCTACGACAACATGCTGACCGGCGTTCTGAACCATTTCTGGCAGAACGGGGAACGTCAGGCAGGCGACGCCATCAACATCGTGCCGGGGTTCGACGGCTTCTGCGTCGGCAACATCCGTGAACTGCGGCGCATGCTGGCGCTGATGGATGTCGACTGCACCGTGCTGCCCGACCAGTCCGACGTCTACGACACCCCTAGCGACGGCCGCTTTCGCATGTATGACGGCGGCACCACGCTGGAAGCGACCAAGGCGGCACTGAACGCCAAGGCGACGGTGTCGATGCAGGAATTCTGCACCAAGAAGACTCTCGCTCTGGCGAAGGACAAGGGCCACGACACCGCGGCCTTTAACTATCCCATGGGCGTCGGCGCCACCGACGACTTCCTGATGGCGGTTGCCGAACTGACCGGCAAGGCGATCCCCGACGCCCTCCAGCGCGAGCGCGGCCGCCTGGTCGACGCCATGACCGACAGCATGAGCCTGATCCACGGCAAGACCTTCGCGGTCTTCGGTGATCCGGATTTCTGCATGGGCATCAGCCGCTTCCTGATGGAGCTGGGGGCAGAGCCCAAGCATGTGCTGGCCACCAACGGCACCAAGCCCTGGGCCAAACAGATGGGCAAGATGCTGGAGGCGAGCCCCTACGGCCAGGGAGGCCAAGTCTGGCCCGGCAAGGACCTGTGGCACCTGCGCTCGCTGCTGTGCACCGAGCCGGTCGATTTCCTGATCGGCAGCAGCTACGGCAAGTATCTGGAGCGCGATACCGGCACGCCGCTGATCCGCCTTGCCTTCCCGATCTTCGACCGGCACCACCACCACCGGTTCCCGACTTGGGGCTATGAGGGGGGCCTGCGCGTGCTGGTGACGATCCTCGACAAGATCCTGGACCGCCTGGACGAGGCCACCGGCGAGGCCGGCGTCACCGACATCAGCTTCGACCTGACGCGCTGATGACAGTTCATTAGCAGGCTAATTAGAGGATCGGGGACCGCGCCCATGGGCAGACAGACGCGTGCGGCCATGTTCCAACAGCCCGGCTGCGCCATCAACCAGTCGAAGCCGGAGCATCAGCGGGCGAAGGGGTGCTCACCGCGCTCCTTGGTGCCCGGGGCCGCGGCCGGCGGCTGTGCCTTCGACGGCTCGAAGATCGCGCTGCAGCCGATCACCGACGCGGCCCATCTGGTGCACGGCCCCATCGCTTGCGAAGGCAACAGTTGGGACAGCCGCAATTCGCAGTCGAGCGGGCCCAAGCTCTACCGCACCGGGTTCACCACCGATCTCGGCGAGATGGACATCATCCAGGGCGGCGAACGTAGGCTTTACCGCGCGATCAAGGAGATCGTGCAGCGCCACGCGCCGCCCGCCGTATTCGTCTACACGACCTGCGTGCCGGCGCTGATCGGCGACGATGTGGAGGCGGTGTGCGCCGCGGCGGCGGAGCGGTTGGGCACGCCGGTCATCCCCGTCAACGCACCGGGCTTTGCCGGGTCCAAGAACCTGGGCAACCGATTAGCCGGCGAAGCACTTTTGAAGCACGTGATTGGCACGGTGGAACCGGACTGGCGGACCCCGCGCGATATCAACATCATCGGCGACTACAACGTGTCGGGCGAGCTCTGGCAGGTCACGCCGCTGCTGAAGCGCCTCGGCATCCGCGTGCTCGCGTCGATCAGCGGCGACGCCCGCTACCGCGAGGTGGCGACCGCCCACCGCGCCCGCGCGACCATGGTCGTGTGCTCGCAGGCCATGGTGGCGATGGCGCGCAGCCTGCAGCAGGACTACGGTATCCCCTATTTCGAAGGCTCGTTCCACGGCATCGGCGAGACCTCATCGGCGCTTACGCGCATGGCCGAGTTGCTGGTCCGGCAGGGCGCCCCGCCCTCGCTGATCGGCCTCACGCAGGACCTGATCGCCGAAGAAGAGGCCAAAGCCTGGGATCGGCTGGAGCCGTATCTGCCCCGCCTCGCCGGCAAGCGCGTGCTGCTCTACACCGGCGGGGTCAAGTCGTGGTCGATGATCTCCGCCCTGCAAGAGCTGGGCATGACCGTGGTCGGCACCTCGGTGCGCAAGTCCACCGAAGACGACAAAGACCGCATCCGCGACCTGATGGGCGAGGATGCGGAGATGTTCGGCCAGATCCCCGCCAAGGAGCTGTGGCGGCGGTTGACCAGTGGCGAGGCCGACATCCTGCTCTCCGGTGGGCGCACCCAGTTCACGGCGCTGAAGACCAAGACCCCGTGGGTCGACGTCAACCAGGAGCGCCACCACGCCTATGCCGGCTATGTCGGCATGGCCAACCTGGCACAGCAGATCGACAGCGCGCTGCATCACCCCATCTGGGCGCAGGTGCGCGCGCCCGCGCCCTGGGACGGCGGGGAGGCCGCGCCATGACCGCCGTCACCGGCAACGGCAAGGCCGCGACCACCAACCCGGCCCGCTCCAGCGCGCCTCTGGGCGGCGCCATGGCCTTCCTCGGCATCGACCGCTGCCTGCCGCTGTTCCACGGCAGCCAGGGCTGCACCGCCTTCGCGCTGGTGCTGATGGTGCGCCACTTCCGCGAAGCCATCCCGCTGCAGACGACCGCGATGGGGGAACTGAGCACGATCCTCGGCGGTGCGGAGAATGTCGAGGAGGCGATCGGCAACATCCGCCAGCGCGCCGCCCCGCGGCTGATCGGCCTCTGCTCCACCGCGCTGACCGAGACGCGCGGCGAGGACGCGTTCGGCGATCTGCGGCTGATGCGCGAGCGGCATCCCGAGTGGTCGGATATGGCCGTCGTGCTCGCCTCCACGCCGGATTATGCCGGCGGGCTGCAGGAAGGCTGGGCCACGGCCGTCGAGGCGTTGATCGCCGAGATGGTGCCGGAGGGGCGGCCGGATCCGTCGCCCCTGCAGGTGAACGTTCTGCCCGGCAGCCACCTGACGCCGGGCGATGTGGAAGAATTGCGCGACATCGTCGCCGCCTTCGGACTCGAGCCCATTGTGCTGCCGGACCTCTCCGGCTCGCTGGACGGGCATGTGCCGCGGCAATACGTGCCGACTACGCTGGGTGGCACCGATGTCGACGACATTCCCCGCATGGGCGCGTCGGCCGTCACACTGGCCATCGGCGAGCAGATGCGCCCGGCGGCGGCGCTGCTGGAGCGCCGCGCGGGCGTACCGGTTCGTGTCTTCGACCGACTGGTCGGATTGCGGCCGGTCGACGCCTTCATCGCCGCCTTGTCGGAGATCAGCGGCCGGCCGGTGCCGGCAAACCTCCGGCGCCAGCGCAGCCGGCTGGTCGACGCCATGCTGGACGGGCATTTCTATTTCGCCGGCCGGCAGGTCGCGATCGCCGCCGATGCCGACCTTCTGCTAGGCCTGGGCGGCTTCCTGGCCGATATGGGCTGCACGCTCCAGGCCGCGGTTTCGACGACTGCCAGCCCGGCGCTGGAGCGCGTGCCGGCCGACAGCGTCATCATCGGCGACCTGGACGACCTGGAACGGGCGGCCGCGGGCGCCGACCTGATCGTTGCCCATAGCCACGGCCGCCAGGCGGCGGAGCACCTGGGCGTTCCGCTCTACCGCGTCGGCTTTCCGGTGTTCGACCGGCTGGGCGCGGCGGCCCGCGTGACCATCGGCTATCGCGGCACGCGCGACCTGATCTTCCGGATCGGCAACATCCTGATCGAAGGCCATGAGGGGCATGAGGGCCCAGGCCACGGCAGCATGGAGAGGGCCCATGACGGCATCGCCGAAGCGCCGCTTGCGGTTGATTGACGACCGTGCCTCCGACGGCCCCGTCGGGGGTGCGGCGAAGGGGGGACATATGAAGATCGCGTTCGCAACCCACGACCTGAAGACGGTGGATGCCCATTTCGCCGGCGCGCGCAACTTCGCCGTCTACGAGGTGTCGGCGGAGGACAGCCGCTTTGTCGAGGCCATCGGTTTCGACCGCACCAGCGGCGAGGACGGCGTGCATGCCGAGCCAGACGAGGACCGCATCACGCCGCGCGCCGATGCGCTGGAAGGCTGCGCCATCCTGTTCCTGCTGGCCATCGGCGGTCCGGCCGCGGCCAAGGTGGTGGCCCGCAAAATCCACCCCGTGAAGCTGAAGGGGCCGGAGCCGATCGATGCCGTGCTGCGGCGCATGCAGGCGCTGCTCGCCGGCTCGCCGCCGCCCTGGCTGCGCAAGGCCATGAGCATGGACGGTGGCCGCCGCCTCGCCTTCCTGGATGAAGAGGAGGATGTGGCGTGACCGCCGCTCCGGCCGCACGGGCCGCCGCGGCGGCGGCAGAAGAGGCGCTGTCGGCCGATCCCGTACCCGACACGCCTTTCATCCGCGCGCTGGTGCGGCTGATGCGGGCGCACGACACCTTCGGCGTGTGGGAGAAGCGGCCCGACGCCGCGATCCTCGCCCCGTTCGTCGTCACCCGCGAACAGCGCCGCAAGATCCCCATCCTGGGCGATCCGGACCCCAAGGTGCGCTGGCGGCTGGACGTGTTCTACAGCGCCGTCGCCATGACCCTACAGCAGGAGACCGGCGTCGAGGCGATGCCGCTGATGCGCATCTCCACGGAAGGCTTCGGCCCCGCCGTGATCCTGGCCGGGCGCCTGGTGGCGGTCAGCCGGACATTGCGTGACGTCCACCGCTTCGGCTTCGAGAGCTTCGACGCGCTGGCCGCCGAGGGCGCCGCCCTGGTGGCCGAGGGGGCCGAGATGATCGGCCGATTTCCCGAAGCTGCAAGGGCGTGAGCCCGTAACCCACCGACCCGAAGGAGGGACCCCGCCATGCCAGACGGAATGCATCTGACCCGCGACGGCACCCCGTGGGTGCCGCTCTATCTCGACGCCATTGCCATGGAGACCTGCATCGGCTGCGGCCGCTGCTTCAAGGTCTGCGACCGTGGCGTGCTGGCGATGATGGGCGTCGACGAAGACGGTGAGCTGATCGAGCCGGACGACGACGACGCCGAGCGCATGGTCATGACCGTCGCCGCCAAGGGTGCGTGCATCGGCTGTAACGCCTGCGCGCGCGTCTGCGGCTCCGGCGCCATGACGCATGTGACCGCCGCCGAAGCGATGGCGGCGTAGCGACATGTCCGCGGAGGCGTCCGCCTATGGCCGGCTGATGGAGGCCGGCGCTGGCGATCCCTTCGACCGCCACGTCTTCGCCTGCGCCGTCGCAATAGGACTGACCGAGGCGCCGACGCCGCTGACGGGCGCCCTTGGCTTGGCCATCGAAGACCTGGTCGTGGTCTTCGCCGCCCATTTCCCGCGAGGCGTGGCGCTGCTGGCCAACGTCCCGCCAGACGCCCCCGCCGACACCGACGCGCCGGAGGAGCCGGACCTGCGCGCCCTCCTGCTCGACCACCGCAGCGAGGGCGCGCCGGCGGAAACGGCGCTCGCCGCCATCGTCGCCCGCCGTTCCTGCCGCGCCAACCATCTGTGGCAGGACATGGGCCTGCGCGACCGCTCGGAGCTGAACCGCCTGCTGCACCGCCACTTCCGCCCACTGGCGGCCCAGAACGTCAATGACATGAAGTGGAAGAAGTTCTTCTACCGCAAACTCTGTGAACAGGACGGCCTGCTGGTTTGCCGCGCCCCTAACTGCGACGTCTGCGTCGACAAGGCGCACTGCTTCGGCCCGGAGACGGGAGACGCGGTTGCGTGGCGGTGATGCAGCCGGAACCGAGCTGACGCTCAGACGCTATCGACAGGCGTATGGGCGATCACTGCTGGTCGGTCCGCCGAAATCGGATGCCGATGCCGTCGAACACGCACCGCGCCTATAGCCGACGTAGTGACTATCGACGCAAGCCATGGACCCATTCGCCGAACGCCGTTGCAACGAGGATCTTGTCGGAGCCGAGCACGAAGGTGCGCACGCCAAGCGCCGCGTATTCGTCCATGAGATCACTGCACTCGCTGCGGTCCGGCGCGAAGACCGGCATGATCACGTGATGCCCCGAGGCGACGGCAGCGCCGATCATCTCGCGCACGGCCGTGGTCACGTCGGGGTGGCGCCAATCGCCCGAGAGGCCCATCGACACCGAGAGGTCGAACGGGCCGAACATCAGCGCGGTCAGGCCGGGCACGGCGCAGATCTGCTCTATATTGCGGCGTCCCGCATCCGTCTCGACCAGGCCGATGGCGCCGACGCGCGCCTCTTCTTCGGCCACGTAATCGCGCCAGTTGCGGATGAAGTGTCCGCCGGACCGGCAGCACGGGCAGGCGCCCCGCAGCCCGTGCGGACCGAACCGGGTTGCGGCTACACCGCGTGTTGCTTCCTCAGCCGAGGACAGGTTGGGCACGACGACGTGGCGGATGCCGGCGTCGAGCGCCTTCATGATCTCCACCGGGTCGTTCCGGGGCACGCGCACAGCGGCGGCAATGTCATTCGCATCGGCCGCGCGGGCCAGGTTCTCCGCCGTCTCGATACCGAAATGGCCGTGCTCGCAGTCGATGATGGTGAAGTCGAAGCTGCCGCCGGCGATGATGTCGACCAGCTCCGGCGCTGCGATCTGGGACCAGGTGCCGATCACCCGGTTCGGCGAAGCGAGAAGCTGCTTCAGGTCCCGCGTCATTGGTCGCCGAGCCCCAGGATTGCCGTGCATTTGATCTCGACCAGGATGCCCGGCATCGAGAAGCCCTTGACCGCAAAGCCCGTCCAGGTCGGGTAGGCATTCGTGAAGTACCGATCCTTTACGGCCATGAACGTCTTCAGATCCGCCATGCTGTCGGCGAACCAGGTCTCCAGCTCCACCACGTCGTCGAACCGCGCCCCGGCCGCGGACAGCACCTTGCCCACATTCTCGAAGGCCTGGGCGAACTGGGCTTCGGCACCCTCGACCACGTTAAGGTTCTCATCGCGGCCGACCTGGCCGGAGATGTAGAGCGTGTCGCCCACAAGGATCCCAGGGGCGTAATGATAGGTGGCATAGATGTTCTCCATCCCTTCCGGGACGACGAGCTTTCGCGTGGGCATCTCTCAGGTCCTGTAGCAGACGGATTTCACGGCCTCGGCGATGCGGCCGGCATCGGGCATGTACTGCCGCTCCAGCCGGTCGTTGTAGGGAACCGGACATTCCGGCGCGCCGACGCGGGCAACGGGCGCATCCAGCCAGTCGAAGGCGTTTTCCATGATGGCGGACGCAATCTCGCCGCCGAAACCGCCGAACAGCGGCGCCTCGTGGACGACCACCGCGCGGTTCGTCTTGCGCACGCTGTCGCAGATGGCAGCCACGTCCAGCGGCTTGATCGTGCGCGGGTCGATCACCTCTACGTCGATCCCGTCGCGCGCGAGCCGTTCGGCCGCCTGAACGGCGCGCTCGACCATGGCGAGGGTCGCGACCACCGTACAGTCGGTACCCGCCCGCACCACCCGTGCCCGCCCCGGTTCAATGGCATAGGGCGCTTCGGGCACCGGCTGCACCTGGCCGAGATAGAGCAGTTTGTGTTCCAGGAACACGACCGGCCCGTCGTGGCGGATCGCGGCCGTCATCAGCCCCTTGGCGTCATAGGCGGTCGACGGCGCATAGATCTGCAGCCCGGGCACATTGGCAAAAAACATCTCCAGGCTTTGCGTGTGCTGTGCGGCGAGCCGGATGCCGGCACCCTGCGGACCCCGGAAGACCACGGGCACCTTCGCCTTGCCGCCCAGCATGAAGCGCGCCTTGGCGGCCTGGTTGACGATGGCGTCCATCATCAGCGTCACGAAATCCCAGAGCTGCGCCTCGACCACCACGCGCTTGCCGCGCATTGCCGCACCCACCCCGCAGGCGGCGATGGCGCCTTCGGAGATCGGCGTGTCGCGCACCCGCGCCGGCCCGAATCGGTCGTAGAGACCGCGGGTCAGTCCGAAGATCCCGCCGATCCGGCCGATATCCTCACCGATCAGGATGACGCTCTCGTCCCGCTCCATCTCCTGCGCGAAGGCCTCGGTGATGGCCTGCACATAGGTGATGCGGCGGTCGCCTTCCGGTGGGGATGGGGAAGGCGGGACGGTGAGCGGCGGCGTCACCAGCGATAGCGCGGTGTCGATCGTCGGCTCGGGCTGGTCCTTGGCCCAGTCGATGGCGGCCTCGATCTCGGCCTCCGCGTCCGAGAGCATGGCTTCGTAGTCGCGCTCTGAGATCCCGTCGCGGTCGGTCATCTCGGTCTTCAGCCGCATGATCGGGTCGGCGGTTCTCCAGGTCTCTTCCTCGTCCCCAGTGCGGTAGGCGGGCAGGTTGGCGCGCATCGAGTGGTCGTCCCAGCGGTAGGTCAGCGCCTCGATCAGCGTCGGCCCTTCGCCGGCACGCGCACGCAAGGCGGCGCGCGCCGTGGAACCGCGGACCTGCGCCAGATCGTTGCCGTCGATCCGGTCGTTGGGAACGCCGTAGGTCGCGCCCCTGGCGGCGATGGTGCCGCCCGCCGTGACCAGTCCGGTCGGCGTCGACAGGCCGTACTGGTTGTTCTCGCAGAAGAAGATCAGCGGCAGCCTCCAGATCGCGGCGAGGTTCATCGCCTCGTGGAAGATCCCTTCGTTCGCGGCCCCGTCGCCGAAAAAGATGATCCCGATGCGGCCCGAGCCGTCCAACTGCTCGGCCAGCCCCGCGCCGCAGCCGAGGCCCATGCCCGCGCCGACGATCCCGTTGGCCCCGAGGATCCCGTTCTCGAAATCGGCGATATGCATCGACCCGCCGAGGCCCGCGCAATAGCCCGTGGCCCTGCCCATCAGCTCGGCGAACATGGCGCGCAGGTCCGCGCCCTTGGCGATCGTGTGGCCATGGCCACGATGATGGGTCAAAAGGAAATCTCCCGCCTCCAGCACCGCACAGGCGCCAGCCGCGATCGCCTCCTGCCCGACCGACGAATGGGCCGTGCCCTTGATGAGGCCCTGCAGGAACAGCTCTTTCGTGCGGGTCTCGAAGCGGCGGATGCGCAGCATCATCTTGAGCGCGGCACGCCGGTCTTCCGGGCCTAGAAGGTTCGAGGCGAGGCGACGGTCGAGGGCGTTCAGAACGGATGCGTCAGCCATGCCACGTCACCCGTAGACGAGCCGGGGCAGCCAGAGCGACAGGCCCGGCCAGAGGATGACGATGATCAGTGCCGCAATCTGCAGGCCGATGAACGGCCATTGCGCGGCGAAGATGTCCTGCAACGTCACGCCCTCCGGCGCTGCGCCTTTGAGGTAGAAGCAGGCGGGCCCGAAGGGCGGGGTCAGATAGGCGATCTGCATGGACAGGTTGAAGACGATGCCGAACCAGATCGGGTCGTAGCCGAGCGTGTTCAGCACCGGCAGGAAGATCGGCATGGTCAGGAACAGAATGCCGATCCAGTCGATGAAGAAGCCGAGTAGGATGAAGACCGCCACCATGACGGCAAGGATCACAGCCGGGGTCTCCGATACGCCCGCCAGCATCTCGCCCGCGAAATCGATCCCGCCCATCAGGTTGTAGACGCCGATCAGCGCGTTCGTGCCGAAGACCAGCCAGAAGACCATGCCGCAGGTCCTGAGCGCCTGGACGAGCACCTCGCGCAGCATCGCAAGCGTGAGAGCGCCGCGGACCCAGGCGGCAAGACCGGCCCCGAAGGCCCCGAGTGCGGCACTCTCGGTGATCGACGCAAAGCCCGCATAGATCGAGACCAGCACGCCGCCCGCGACCGCCATCGGCAGGGCCACGCCCTTGAACAGCGCCAGCTTTTCGCGCAGCGGCATCGCCGCCTCTTCGGCCCCCAGCGCCGGGCCGAGCGCGGGGTTCATCCGGCAGCGGATCAGGACGTAGGTCGCGTAGAAGCCCGCCAGCATCAGCCCTGGCATCAGCGTCGCCAGGAACAGATGCGAGATCGAGACTTCGGCCGTGAGTCCGTAGAAGATTAGGATGATCGAAGGCGGGATCATGGTGCCGAGCGACCCGCCCGCCGTGATGATCCCGATCGCCATTTTCCGCTCGTAGCCGAGCTTCAGCATCTGCGGCAGTGCGATGAGGCCGAGCAGAACGATCTCGCCGCCGATGATGCCCGTGGTGGCGCCGAGGATGACGGCCAGGAAGATCGTGACCACGCCGATCCCACCGCGAAGCCCGCCCGCCCAGACATGAAGCGCGCGGTAGAGATCGCGGGCGACGCCCGATTTCTCCAGGAAGCTCGCCATGATGACGAACATCGGCACCGCGATCAGCGCGAAGCTGTCGAGGAAATCCACCGTCCGGCTGCCCACGATGAAGAGCGAGTTCAAGCCGAACTGCGACACGGCGAGAACAACCGCGATGGAACCGGACACGAAGGCGAGCGGCACGCCGAGCATCAAGAGCCCGGCCATGGCCAGAACGATCAGGACGGTGATCGTGCCGATATCCACTGCTCATCGCACTTTCTGCGGCAGGGCGCGGCGCAGCAGCACCAAGAGGAACAGGACGGCCCCGACGAACAGAAGGCCCTTGAGGTAGGCGGGCAGCGGCGCATTGAGCGTGCTGCCGGACCGTTCCGGATCCCACGACCCGTTCAGTGAGAACCGCCAGATTGCGCGCTCGGCCATCCGCCATGACGCATAGGCCAGCCCCGAGAGATAGATCGTTCCCGCGGCCAGGCTCAGCCAATGGGAGAGCCGCTCAAGGGCGGGATGCTGTTCCACCAGCACGGCGATGCGCATATGCGTGCCCTCGGCCATGCAATAGGCCCCGCCCAGCACGAAGGCGAATGCGGCGAGCGCGACCGAGGCTTCATGCGCCCAGATCGTCGGCGCATTGAAGCCATAGCGGGCCACGACCTCGTAGACCATCAGCAGGACGATGGCCGCAAAGCACCAGGCTGCCATCCGCCCGATGCCAAGGGCGATCGTGTCGAGGAACCGCACGGGTCCGGTCTCCAGGATCGAGAAGGGCGGCGAGGCATGGAAGGTCGGGCCCGCCGCCCGCATACGCCCGCCGTCAGTTCAGGCCGAGCTGCTCCAGGAAGGTCAAATGGCTGTCGACGATGGCCTGCGCGTTGTCGCTGCGGCTGCCCCAATCGGCCCAGACATCGCGCGTGATGCCGCGGAAGGTCTCAGCTTCCGCTTCACCGAATTCGATGAAGGTGACGCCGAGTTCGTTCAGCGCCTGCTGTTCGGCCGCGGCATCCTCTTCCGTCAGCGTCTCGCGCAGGCCGTCGGACATCGCATTGCATGCATCCTCAAAGGCCATCTGGGCCTCCGCCGACAGGGCGTTCCACTTGTCCATCGAGACGCTCATCTCGGTCACGGCCATGGAATGGCGCGCGAGAATCGAGTACTCCGCCTGATTGTGCATGCCCAGGGCGACGTTCAGCGCCACATTGGCCAGGTCCGTGGCATCGAGAACGCCGGTCTCCATCGCCGTGACGCTCTCTCCCACACCCATGGTGACCAGCGAGGCGCCGGCGCGGCTCAACAGATCCGAGGCAAGCCCACCGGGCGCACGCATGCGCAGGCCTTCGAAATCCGAGACGGTTGCGATCGGCACGGTCGAGGGGATCTGTTCGGGCGGCCAGTAGACCGGGCAGATGAGGTGAAGATCGTATTGCGCGTAGAGCGCACGGGCGAGCTCCAGCCCGCCGCCTTCGGTGAACCAGCGATCGCGCGTGGCGCTGTCCGGATAGGCGGCCAGCGTGTCGCCCAGCACGCCGAGTGCGGGGTCGGACCCGGCGAAATAGGACGGCGCGGTGTACTGCCCGTCGAGCAGGCCATTGCTGATGGCCTCGATCGTTTCCGAGGCGCCGACGACGGCGCCGCCCGGCAGAACGGTGATCTCGATCTCTCCATTCGTCGCCTCGGCAAGGTCCGCGGCCATCGCCTCGAAGGCGAGCGTCGTGGACGCCGTCGCACCGAGGAAGGTCTGCATCCGGAATTCTTCGGCTCCGGCCGTGGCGGCCAGAAGGCTCAGCGTGGTGCCCAGAAGAGCGGTTCTCAGTGTCATCTCTACCTCCCTTAAGGTTTTGGGGCTGCCCGCGGTTCAGGCCGCAAGTCGGATCTTCGGCATGTTCAGGATCTGGCGGGTCTCGGCGACCGTGGCAGGCTCGCGGCCCGAGGCGCGTGCCTGTGCCACGACCTTGGCAATGACCTCGGCATTGCGCAGGTTCCGCCCGTCGGCCGTGTAGGCATAATCGCCAAGCCCGATCGACACGTGGCCGCCCTGCCGGATGATCTTCTCGGTCAGCTGGAAGAGATCGCCCTTGTAGTTCACGGCGGTCCAGACGGTGCGGAACTCCTTCGGCAGGAAGGCCGTATGGGCGTCGAGCCCCGCCTCGCTGCCCGGATGGCCGGCAAAGATGATCTCGTCGGTCATGCAAAAGCAGACATAGGCGGGCTCGGCCAGCACGCCCATCTTCAGGAACTGCTCGATCTGGCGGGTGAAGCTGACGTTCCAGCTGACGAGATAGGGCGCAAGACCGTAATGGCGGATGCGCTCGGCGAAGTACATCAGCGTGCCGGTCGAGTTCTTGTAGATCAGCTCCGTCGTGTCGTACCGGCCCTCTTGCGTGTTCCACCAGTCGACGTTCACGCTGCCGCAGTCCATCGGCGCGAAATCGGGCGCGGTGTCGGCCGATTTCATCATCTCCTCAACGGCGGCGAAGCGGCCTTTCGCGTCGGCGTCGTTGGCGACATAGCCCAGTGTCGGATGGATCAGGATGTCGGACCGTGCGCGGATCCCGGCATTGGTTTCCAGATAGAACGCCGGATCGTGGTCGGGCGCGCCGTCGGCCGTGCGGCCATGGAAATGCACGATGGCCGCGCCTTCGTCATGGCAGGCCGTGGCATCGGCGATGATTTCCCGCGGCAGGAACGGCACATGCGGGTTGCCCCTGCGCGTCGCCAGCTCGTTCACACGCGCTTCGATGATGATCTTGTCCATCGAGCGGCCTCCCGTTCGATCCTTGTTTTCTCCAAACGATGACGGAACCTGCGGCAGAAATCTAGACATAAGTTATATTTCTGTTGCGGGTTTCCGACGAATATATGACTTTAGTTATATGTCAGATGATCAATTGACCCAGAAACCGGCCTTGGATGTGGCAAGCCTGCTCGGGGAGTCGTTCGCCGGGCACACGATGCAGCGCGTGCGCACGCCCGACGGGCGCTACCGCTACAACTATGTCAGCGCCGGCGTGAAAGACCTTTTCGGACTGGACCCGGAGGAGCTGGTACGGCTGCCGGCCGTCGACCATGGCTGGGTGCATGACGACGACCGACCGCGCTTCGTCGCTGCGCTGGAACACTCCGCCGCCACTCTCGGCCCGTTGGACGAGGAGGTGCGCGTGCGCCGGCCCGACGGCGGCTATCGCTGGGTCCGCTCGCTCGGCCGGCCCCGGCGGCTTGCAGACGGTACGGTGATCTGGGACGGCGTTGCGCTGGACGTCACCGAACGGCGCGAGGCGCTGGAGGCCCTGGAAAGGGCGCTTGTGCATGTCCGCAAGAAAGAGGCGTCGGACGGCAGTGTCAGCCACATCGCCGCCAGCGACGTCTCCGGCCATCTCGCCTCGCTGAAGGGGGCAGTCGACCGTCTGGCCGGTGACCCCGAGCTTCAGGGCGCTCAGGCTGCCCAGGACGTCATCCGCCAGTTCGCGGAGTTCGAGCGCGCACTGACCGCAACGCGGGACCTGATCGTGCGGCAGGCCGAAACGGGCAGCGACACGGGGGATGAACGCGGGAACGGGCGGCGGCTGACCAAGCGTCAGGCGGAAATCATGGATCTGGTCGCCGAGGGATCATCGAACCGGGATGTCGCGCTGCGGCTGGGCCTGTCGGAGGGAACGGTGAAGCTGCACGTCTCGACCATCTTCAAACGCCTTGAGGTCGACAACCGCACGGAAGCCGCGCGGGTGTGGACAGCGGCTCTGAGGCGATGACTGGGTGACAGGTAAGCGCCGAAGTGCCTGCTGCACCGACATTCCCGACCGTTCGCAGCCCCGAACGTCCATGACATGAAGTGGAAGAAGTTCTTCTACCGGAAACTCTGCGAACAGGACGGCCTGCTGGTCTGCCGTGCGCCCAACTGCGACGTCCGCATCGACAAAGTGCACTGCTTCGGGCCGGAGACGGGGGATGCGCTCGCGTGGCGGTATTGGGGGAAGAGGGGCCCAAGGGAGTGCCCTGAGAAGAGTAGGAAATGCACCGGGTAAACTGCCGGTCTGTCCGTGCGGAGCCAGCCTCGCCGCTGCTATCCACGATCCGGTCGCCGTCTATGGCCGGCGGACGTCAGTCTGCCGCAGCCTGCAGGCGGTATTCCTCTGGAAAGTTGCACCTTCTTAATGTATAATCAACATCATAGTAAATTTAAGTAAATTTTTCGGTATCCGATGCAAGGTGATGAATCGTGAAAATATTTATGCGATCGAATGCATGGATCACGCTGATGCTATCCTGCTTCATATTTGCGTGCGTGCCTGCAGCGCCCAGGGCGCCTTATAACCAAGGGTACTATCCGTCCACGGCATATTCCGGATCTCCATCATATTATCCGTCGGCATCATATTATTCGGCTCGTCCGAACTACTCCACGGCCTACTGCGAATCCTATGCCCAGAGCGTCTCGTGGCGGCATTCCCGCGGCGGGGCGATCGGCGGGGCCTTGCGAGGTGCTGCCGGCGGGGCGGCCATCGGCGCTATCGTGGATGGCGGCAGAGGTGCGGGCCGCGGCGCGGCCATCGGTGCCGTTGCCGGTGGGGCCACGCGCGGCATCCAGCGCGGCGTTACGTACAACCAGGCGTTCCGGGATTGCATGAGCGGATATGTCCGCTACTAGCCCGCATCTCACGCCCCCAAAGGTCGGCACGGCCCTGCGCCGGTCATGAGGGCATGAAACATGTGGGCGAGAGCAGACCGGCAGCCAGAGCTTTCCCGATCGGAGCACGCTGACATGCGCACCATACTGTCGACCATGGCCCTGTCCCTGGGGCTGGCACTTGCCGGACCCTCCGCAGCACACGCCCAGGCCGAGGTGATACGGCTCAACATCGATGAGATCAGTTGCCGGGAGATCCTCACCATGGGCGGCGAGGAAAGGGACTTTGCCCTGATCTTCCTGCATGGGTTCGTAAGCGGCCAGAACGGCGAGATCCTGTTCGACGGGCCAGCCTTGACCGAAGCGACCGATACCATCCTCGACCGCTGCATCAGCACGCCGGACGCAAGCGCGCTGTCCGTGTTCACAAGCGTCCGCGGCTGACGCTGACGTTCCCCGGGATCGCGGGTGACCTTGAACGTCGGGCACCTTATTGATGCCCGGTTTGGGCCTTAAGACTGTCTGCCGCAGCCCGTACCAATTGCCAATTCGAACTCTTGCTTCGACTATAGCCGCCGATGCTCGGCCCTCCGGGAGTTGCAGAGTGAATCAGCCCGAAGTCTGATCAACCCACCGCGCATGCCCCGTTGAAGCGGCCGTTCCCACCGACCTCACCCATGGCCCCTCCTGATGGCGGCCCTCCCGTGTCCGAAGTTCTTGAAGGAAGATCTGCCATGTCCCGCGATCACAGTGGCCGTCGCCCGACCCTCCCCTCCGCTTCGTCCGATGGCGTTCCGCTCGATGTCCTTCAGCGCTTGGCCTCCGGCGGTCCCAGCGTTGGGCGCCGGCCTTTGGGGGCGGCGGCGTTGCGCGCGCTGGCGACCATCTTCGTGTTCGCCACACCGATCCAGCCAGGCGTCGCCCAATCCCCAACGCTGCGTGGCTGCACCCTGACGGAGGAAGAGTTCCGGGAACTCATCGGCGATGACGAAGCGACGTTCCGCAGCAGCATGGTGTTCGTCATGGACGACGGCACGCTGGTCAGCGACACCTCCGGCGATCCTCGGCTGGACGCCGCCTTTGGGCAGTTGCTGGCGGATCTTGCTACGAGAGTCCAGGTCCGTCCCGGCTTCGGCTTCTTCGACGATAGGGGCAGCCCGAATGCGTTTGCGACGACCTACACGCTCATGCCCAACACCCAGGGCACAGTGGTCATAGGGACCACATTGATGAATGACTATCTGCGCAACCCGGAATTCCGGCAGCATGGCGACCTGCTGCTCATGGCCGTCTGCGCGCACGAGTTCGGCCACATCAAGCAGTATTTCCACCAGCCCAACCTGGGACTGTACGATCGCCTGGTCAGCATGCACCCGACGGTGAAATTCCTGGAACTGCACGCCGACTTTCTGTCCGGCTACTATATGGGCACGCGCGGGTCCCAGTTCTCGGACGAGCAGCTGGTGGTCATCGGCCGGGGCTATGAGGCTATGGGCGACATCTACTACAACGACCCCAACCACCACGGCACCAATGCCGAGCGGATCGCCGCGATCGAGAACGGCTACCTCATGGGCTCACTGTCTGGTGGGAGCATCGACGACGCCATCGAGGCCGGCCTTTACTATCTTCGCGCCTGAGCAACCGCGTCGCCGTCGTCCTCCGGCGCGCCAACCCGTGTCTTGGTTGCCGCCTTGCGAACAATCTCCTCACCTTCCGGCGTCAGGTTGAGACGCGGTTGGTCGCGCGATCAGAACGAGACAACGCCACTGCGGATCGGATCCGCGACGAACTCGCTGCCCTCTGGATAGTTCTGGGGCATAGTACTTAACTTTTAAGCGGCAACTAGTGCGGCGGCCGGCGTCGCCACCAACGCGTTGAGTGCGAAGCTTCTCTGCAGCCACCAACACGGTCGCGCGCTCTTCGGCAAAGAGCGCTCAAAGGCGAAATCGGAACATCCGTCGGCCCCGCCCGAGCCTCCGCCCGCGTCGCAAACCTGACAATCCGCACGCACTGTCCGAAAGTCGCCAACCGAGCCACCTCAAAAACTTCAGAAATATCAGGTGCCTAACCTTGGCACGGCGGTTGCTTTGGCCTCTCACGGAAACGGACCCAACCGGGGGAGTGGAGGCAAGCATGGTGGCACTGACCGACACGGCCGTGCGGATGGTCGAGCGGCTGATCGGCAACGCCGCGGAGGGGACCTGCGGGCTGCGGATCATGGTGGAGCCGGGTGGGTGCGCCGGCCTCCAATACCTGCTGGGGCTGGAGAGTGCCGCCATGGACGGCGACGAGATCTATGAGGCCGGGGCGGTCAAGGTGTTCGTCGATCCCCACAGCCTGCCGATCCTCCACGGAACCCAGATCGACTATGTCGAGGGGCTGGATACCTCCGGCTTCGTCTTCGACAACCCCAATGTCGCGAACGTCTGCAGTTGCTCGAAATCGTTCAGCGCCGCTTGGAGCGGGGACGCGGAATGATGGACTTGCGCGAGGAGCTGGCAGGGCTGGAGACGGCCGAGGCGTTCCTGGAGCGCTTCGCCATTCCGTACGACCAGCGCGTCGTCGATGTGAACCGGCTGCACATCCTGCAGCGCGCGCATGACCTGCTGGACGGGGAGGCCGCGGATCTGGACGACACCGCACTGGCCGAACGCTTCGCCGCGGTGCTGGCCCAGGCCTATGCCGATTTCACGCGCTCCGACGCGCGGACGGAGAAGGTGTTCGCGGTGTTTCGCCGTGCGAAGACAGACAGTGCTGGGCCGAGCCGGACCTTCGTGCCCATCGACACCATCGCCGGCGGGCCGCGCCGGCTGCCCGTCGCCCGAGGCTCTCGCCCATGAACATCGTCGTCTGCATCAAGCAGGTGCCAGATAGCGCGCAGATCCGCGTACATCCGGTCACCAACACGATCATGCGCCAGGGCGTGCCGACGATCATCAACCCTTATGACCTGTACGCGCTGGAGGAGGCGTTGCAGTTGCGCGACCGCTTCGGCGGGCAGGTGACCGTGATCACCATGGGGCCGGCCATGGCGGACACCTCGCTGCGCAAGGCGTTGGCCTATGGCGCGGACCGCGCGGTGCTGCTGACCGACCGGTTCTTCGCCGGCGCCGATACGCTGGCGACATCGTTCGCGCTGTCAGCGGGCATCGCGAAGCTGGCGGAGGAGGCGCCGGTGGACATTGTCTTCACCGGCAAGCAGACGATCGACGGCGACACCGCCCAGGTGGGCCCCGGCATCGCCAAGCGGCTGGCGCTGCATCAGCTGACCTATGTGGAACACATCGACCGCCTGGACCTGGACGCGCGCGAGATCGTGGTGCGGCGGCGGGCCGAAGGCGGGGTGCAGGTGCTGAAAACCGGGCTACCATGCCTGATCACCATGCTGGAGGGCACCAACAGCATCCGCTTCGCCGGCATGGACGACATGTTCCGCGCCGCGCGGGCCGAGATCGAGGTCTGGAACGCGGCCAAGGCCGGCATCGACGACGTGCAGAAATGCGGCCTGCGCGGATCGCCCACGGTGGTGAAGAAGGTTTTCGCGCCGCAGCCGCGCACCGAGGCGGCGAAGATGATTGATGTCGCCGGCCTGGCGCCGGTGGAGATCGCCGATGCCGCCATCGACACGCTGTTCGCCGCCGATCCCGACCTGCACGACGACCTGCGCGCCTTCGCGTCGGGCGCTTGAGGGGAGACGAAGCCCATGAGCCAGACCCCCGCCCGCACCGCACCCGCCCGCGGAAAGCCCCTGCCCGAACACCTGAAGGCCTATCGCGGCGTCTGGGTGGTGGTGGAGGCCGAGCGCGGTCATGCCCACACCGTCTCGTGGGAGCTGCTGGGCGAGGGCAGAAAGTTAGCCGACGAACTGAAGGTGGACCTGGCCGCCGTGGTCATGGGCCCGCCGGAGCCCTGGCTGGACGATGTCTGTGCCGAGGCGGGCGCCCATGGCGCCGACCTGGTCTACCGCATCGCCGACCCGGTCCTGGCAGACTATCGCACCCAGCCCTTCACCCGGGGCCTGACCGCGCTGGTGGAGGCCTACAAGCCGGAAATCCTGCTGCTGGGCGCCACGACCCTGGGCCGCGACCTCGCCGGGAGTGTGGCGACGACGCTGACCACGGGCCTGACCGCCGACTGCACGGAGTTGGCCATCGATATGGAGACGCGCAGCATGGCGTCGACCCGGCCGACCTTCGGCGGCAGCCTGCTGTGCACCATCCACACGCTGAACTTCCGCCCGCAGATGGCGACCGTGCGCCCGCGCGTGATGGCCATGCCCAAGCGCCGCGACGGTGCCGTGCCGAAGATCGTCGACCACCCGCTGGACCTGGCGGAAGTCGACATCGTCACCAAGGTGCTGGACTACGTGCCGGACCGCGACGACGACAAACCGCGGCTCGCTTATGCCGACATCGTCGTCGCCGGCGGGATGGGCCTGGGTTCGCCGGAGAACTTCCGGCTGGTGGTCGAGCTGGCGGAAGTGCTGGGCGCCGAATACGGCGGCTCGCGCCCCCTGGTGCAGAAGGGCTGGATCCCGGCCGACCGCCAGATCGGCCAGACCGGCAAGACGATCCGGCCCAAGCTCTACATCGCCGTCGGCATCTCCGGCGCCGTGCAGCACCGTGTCGGCACCGAAGGCGCGGACATGATCCTGGCCATCAACACCGATCCCAAAGCCCCGATCTTCGAGTTCGCCACCTACGGCATCGTCGGCGATGCGCTGCAGATCCTGCCCGCACTGACCAACGCCTTCCGCACCCGCCTGACCGCGCTGAAGGGCGCGGCCTGAAAGCCCTCAAGGAGACACCGCGCCCATGCCGGAAACATTCGATGCGATCGTGGTCGGGGCGGGGCCGGCCGGCAATTCCGCCGCGCTGACGCTGGCGCGTGCGGGCCTGAGCGTGCTGCAGCTGGAACGCGGGGAATATCCGGGTTCCAAGAACGTGCAGGGCGCCATTCTCTATTCCAATGCGCTTGAGGCCCTGGTCCCCGATTTCCGCGACGAGGCGCCGCTGGAACGCCACATCGTCGAGCAGCGGGTGTGGATGCTGACGGAGACATCCCATGTCGGCACCCACTACCGCTCCGACGGTTTCAATGAGGAGCGGCCGAACCGCTACACCATCATCCGCGCCCAGTTCGACAAATGGTTCTCGTCCAAGGTCAAGGAAGCCGGGGCGCTTGTTATCTGCGAGACCACGGTCACCGGCCTGATCCGCGACGGCCGCAGGGTGGTGGGCGTGACCACCGACCGCGCGGGCGGCGAGGTCTATGCCGACGTGGTCGTGCTGGCCGACGGCGTCAACGCGCTGGTGTCGCAGAAGGCCGGCCTGCGCGACGAACTCAAGCCCGACCAGGTCGCCCTGGCGGTGAAAGAGACGCACTACCTGCCCCGCGACGTGATCGACCAGCGCTTCAACATCCAGGGCGACGAAGGCGTGGTGATCGAAGCCGCCGGCACCATCACCGGCGGCATGCTGGGCACCGCCTTCCTCTATACCAATGGCGAGAGCGTGTCGGTGGGCATCGGCTGCATCGTCTCCGATTTCGCAGCGTCCGACATCTCGCCTTACGACCTGCTGGAGCGGTTCAAGGCGCATCCGTCCGTGCGCCCCCTTCTGGCCGGCGGCGAGCTGAAGGAATACGCCGCCCATCTGATCCCGGAGGGCGGCTACAGAGCCGTCCCGCAGGTCTGCGGCAACGGCTGGATCGTCGCCGGCGATGCCGGGCAGTTCGTAAACTCGCTCCACCGCGAAGGCTCCAACATGGCGATGACCACGGGCCAGCTGGCGGGCGAGACCATTGCCGAGCTGAAGCGCGAAGGCCGGCCCTTGACGGCGGCCAATCTGGCCCGCTACCGCAAGCGGCTCGAGGCAAGCTATGTGCTGAAGGACCTGAGGAAGTACCGCGACCTTCCGCAGGTGCTGCACGGGAACAAGCAGTTCGTCACCGCCTATCCGGAGCTGTTGAGCCAGGCGGCCGACACCTGGGTCCGTGTCGACGGTATCGACAAGCGCACCAAGGAACGCAGCATCTTCCGCAACTTCCGCCGCGGCCGCTCGCTAATGGGGCTGTTCGGCGACGCCTACAAGATCCGGAGGGCTTTTCGATGAGCACGAAGATCGAGCAGAAGCTCTATCAGAACCGCTACAACGTCGACGAGGGCCGCCCGCATATCCGCCTGAAGGATCCGGACAACGTGTCGGAGGGCCTGAAGAAATTGCTCACCCTATGCCCGGCCGGCTGCTGGGCCTTGCAGGACGACGGCAAGCTCGCCAGCTCGCTCGACGGCTGCTTCGAATGCGGCACCTGCCGCATCGTGGCCTCCGCCTTCGGCGACGAGATCGAGTGGGAGTATCCGCGCGGCGGCTTCGGCGTGCTGTACAAGTTCGGGTAGGGTGGAATTCCTCGGTTGCTCGGCCGCGCCGGCCCGACGCGATCGCGACCCGCTCCAGCACCCCGCCCGTCGAGCCCCGCAGCGAGGTGACGCTCTGCGCGCCCATCGTGCCGGCGGCGATCAGATCGCCGTCGCGCGGCCAGTCCGCGAAGACGATGCGTACGTCTTCCTTTGCCATTTCGTCACTCAGCAGTTCGCCATCGCGCGTGTAGCGCCGGATCTCGTCGTGAACACCCGCCACGAAGTGTCGGCTGTCCGGCGACCAAGCGGTCTGGAAGCACCATTCGCTTTCTCAGCCGGGCTCCGAGCAATCTCGAACGACCGTGCCCGTCTCGGCGTCGAACACCACGAGTGTCCGACGAGGACCTCCTGTAGCGACTCGGCTGCTGTGCTGGTCCTCGTAGCCCAGGGCTATGCCGAACACACACTGGCCCATAAGCGTCCGTACGGCGTGTTCGATCAGATCGCCACGTCGCCGATCGACGAAGCACGCCGCAAACCGGTCAACTAGGCCGATCGCCCGATCCGTCGCTTCCAACGGCACGCCGCCGGCATCCGACGTGATCGCGCCGCCATCGAACGAGGCGACGACCGACCGTCCCTCAACGCGTGCAAATTCAAACTGAGCTGAATTACACTGTGTCCACATCGGGGAACTCTCCTGCGCCGGGTTAACTCTTTGTCGCAGAAGAACTTTCTCGCGCTCAGGACCCCGATGCACCTACCTCGCGTGAGATATCCGGGCTAGCCACACCAACGACCGGCCCGGCTGGATACCTGACGGAAGGCGCACTACTACGTGGACTATTCCGCCTGCGAAGCTCAACGGGAGTCACACACCTCCGGCTTCGGAAAGCCACACGTTATTGATGTGGACAAAGTGGCCGTCGTTTGTGGCCAAACTGCGTGTCGCGCTACAACCACGGATGCTCAGGCGCAGACCTTCGCCCGTCACCAATGAGTCGCAGGATTGTTGAGTTGCGCCATAGTCGAGTGAGCAACCGTCGGTCACCGCCGAGCGCTCGCTACCGAGCGCAGCCGACTTGAGAACATCGGCCCTGCGCGCAAACCGCGCGCAAGTCGGAGATGCGCGCAAGCCCTACGTCGGCCCTAAGTCATTGAAAAAGTTGGTGGAGCCAAGGGGAGTCGAACCCCTGACCTCTACAATGCCATTGGACCCGAAAATCAAGAAAATCAGGGATATAGCCTGACTTTGGCGCTCACTCGCACCCACGGTTTCCAACGCATTCCCAGTCATTGCGTTGGAGTTGCGTAGGAGTGCTGTTCTTGCTGCGTTCCCGCGCCGGATCGAGCACACTGGCGGCAAGTAATAGCACCGCATGGTCTTGGGCAACCCGACACATCAATCGCCAAGACCCCGGTCGACCGTTGAAGGGATCCTGTACGGTGGCGATATGGAATACAGAGAGCAAGGGTGAACTTGAAGCCGTTCACAGCCTTGCGACCGACAGCGATCGTGCGGTGGCCATTGTCGCTGCCGCGTACCTTGAGAACCCGTTGGAGCGTGATGTCAAACGCCGTCTGCGTTCAGACGAGACCGCAAGAAAGCCTATCGAAGAGCTTTCAATCCTGCGGGGCCTTTAGGTTCCTTTGCTACAAAGATTCGATTGGGTTTTCTTCTCCGCATGTATGGCCATCGTGTATACCGCGAGTTAATCACAATAAAGGACATCCGCAATGATTTTGCGCACATCATTGGGGATGACGCTGCGCGATCTTTTGAGACGCCAAGAATAAGATCACTTTGCATGAACCTGAAAATCGTTGAGCATTACCACAAGGATAATTTAGAAAATGCGGCGAGTTTTCCTAAAGACGAAAGAGAATCGAAGTGTCGATCTGGTGTCGGATTTCACATTACTCAAGGCTCTCAAATCATGCTTGATGGTCCTCGTAAACGTTATACAGAAACTTGCGGTCTATTCGCAGAGCGATTTGATGGATCGGGAGAATTTCTCATCATCGGCGACGAGCCCGAGCCGTTTCCGTGAAACCTACATCGCACCCGCGCTCGCTACCGCGTTACGTCGCGCTTCACTTGTGCGCGACAGCGGGGAAATAGGCGGGTCGGGCAAGCGGCGCTCCAGCGTCAACGCCTCCGACTGACGTGGGTATTCGGCGCGATTTTGACCTCTTGCCAGCGCTGAGGCAGCGATGGCTTTGCGGTAGCACCTAGCCGGAACCGAGACCGCATGCCCATCGCTGACATCGACATCTGGCGCTCAGGGCCACGAAAGAGGCCGTCTTCCCTTCCGCAATTTGCAGTTCTCGGTGATTTCGTGCTCCTCTGCTCTTGAGGATAGAGCATAATCAAGCAACAGAAATTGTCCAAAGGGCGTAAGGAGAATTGACGCCTTGCTCGAGGTGACTGGTTGAGGCCAAGGAGGTTAAGCCGGGATCATGCTTGGCATCAATTAGCGTCCGTCCTCAGGTCCGCGCCCTTCAGGTCCGCGCCCTGCAGGTCCGCGCCCTCCAGGTCCGCGTTCCGCAGGTCCGCGCTCCGCAGGTCCGCGTTCCGCAGGTCTGCGTTCCGCAGGTCCGCTTTCCGCAGGTCCGCGCTCCGCAGGTCCGCGCTCCGCAGGTCCGCGCTCCGCAGGTCCGCGCGCACCAGGGACGCGCCCTCCAGGCTCGCGTCCCCCAGTTTTGCGCCCGTCAGCTTCGCGTTCTGCAGTCTAGCGTGTCCCAAGGCCGCGCGCCGCAGGTCCGCTTTCCACAGGTCCGCGACCCGCAGGGTCGCGTTCCGCAGGTCCGCGCCCACCAGGTTCGCTTCCATCACGTGCGCGATCATCAGCTCCGCGCCCTGCAAGTTCGCGCCCGCCAGGTTCGCTTTCCTCAGTTTCGCGGTCGACAAGGCCGCGCGCCGCAGGTCCGCGCCCCGCAGGTCCGCGTTTTCCAGGCTCGCGCCCATCAGGTTCGCGCCCTCCAGGTTCGCGCCCACCAGGTTCGCGTCCCGCAGGTCCGCGTTCCCCAGCATCTGACCCGACAGATCCATGCGGGCGAACAGCTGGAGGCTAACGGGTCCCTGGGGTCCTTGCGCGCCATGGCGCAACCGGCCGATCAGCCTGGCGGCGCCGATTGCGCCATCCTTCCATTTCGGGGACCAGCGCCTCCCGGTCGCCCTCGCGCAGGCATCGACGGCAGCCAGCAGCGCTTCCTCCGAGTTCGTGGCCCGTGCCTCGGCCTCCCGAAAGCTCCGGCTACCCTCCAGCGCCGGCATGCCGTCCGCCAGGTTGAGGTCGAACAGCGTCGCCAAGGTTGCCTGGCAGTGCGGTATTTCCCGTTTACCCGCTTCGTGCCCATGCCATAACCGGATCTCATCAACCAGAAAGGTGCGGATCTCATGGCTAATGGGCTGTGGTGCGCACAGCTTGAACCAGCCGCGCAACGCGGCCACACGGATCTCCGGATTGCCGAAACTGTGCGCCAACTGGTGCATGTTACGGATTTCCCGCACCAGGCGCCGGGCGGTCAGGTATTCACTCAGGCTCTTGTGGGTGAACTCAAACGCCTCGGCGCGGCCCGGTCCGCCCATCTGCATGTAGAAGGTGGCGATCAGGCGATGCCGCCCCTGCTTGGCTGACATCATTTCACTCAGTCGATCACGCAGCTCGTCTATACACGCGTTTTCGACATCCGCCAGATCGGCCGTGCGCCCATCGCCCCGCCAGGCGGCGGTGGCAAACGCCTCCATGATCTGATCGAAGTCGGTCTTGTATTCGTGATAA
The DNA here is from genome assembly GCA_028285185.1 of Anaerolineae bacterium. GTDB lineage: Bacteria > Pseudomonadota > Alphaproteobacteria > DSM-16000 > Inquilinaceae > JACKIG01. The sequence continues at coordinate 39,600 of JANQQD010000065.1, forward strand.
GGCGCCAGGGCGGCGCGATCGTCATCGCCCCGTCGATCGGTCCCGCCCCGGTCGTGACTGCGCTTGGCCACATCCTCGAACAGCTTCTCATAGAGCGCGTTCCGGTTGTCGGTGCCCGTGCCCGTGAACCCGCTTGTCGCGACGAAATAGGCTAGCAAGGGTTCCGCCGTAAGCTCTTGGAACCGCGGTTTCTCAAGCGTTTTCGGCATGCTTTTCTCGGTGCCATGCTTGACCTTGTTGTATTTGACCCACCAAGCGTCGCGCTGGTCTACCTTCAGCCTGCTTTCCGGATCATGGTAGCGCTGTCGCTCATTGGCGGTCAGGTGCAGGCGAAGAACGTGTAGACGCCAGGGCAACGCCACCTTCAGATTGTCTTGATGGGCCTGCGCCGTGGGTGTGCGCCCAGTAATCAGGGCGCGAACGCGCAGGTCGTTCGCACGGTTCCAGTTATCCAGGGCATGGGTAAGATCGGTCACGAACCGGCGCGTCTGGTCATCCGCCGTGTCCCCCGGCTTGGTCAGTTCGTCCAACCCATCGAAGATCAGCAGCGTGCGCCGGTCTGTCTCTGGGAAGCCATCGGCGGTGACCGGGTTCTGGTGAAAATGCTCATCACCGCGGGGTTTGGGTGGAGCCAGCACCTCCCCCATCGCGTCGCGCAGCGTGCGCTCCTGCATGTTCATACGCTGCAGGGGCAGGAACAGTACCCGCGCATCCGGCTCCCATTCCAACAGATCGGCGGCGAATTTCTTGGCGAAGGAGGATTTGCCGCTGCCCGGCCCACCGCTGACGAGCAGGATGGCGTCGGACAACGTCTCGGCACCGCACCACCACGCCCGTGCCCGATCCGCTAAGTCCACCACCACTTTGCGCTCCAAGGATTCCTCGGGGTTCCGGTACCGCGCCGAGACGCCCTTCTCGTCATCGGGGGACTCCTCTGCAAACCAGGCGCGCAGGGGCACATAGATCTGCCGGATGCCAAACGCCTCGTCGAAGACTGCCTGGTCGGTTTGGCGGATCAGCCAGCGGCGGTAACACAGCCAATCCCGTTCATGCGCGTTCGCTCTGGCAAACGGGCTTTGCAGCGCCGCCAGCACCTGACTGTAGTCCGCGGGGTTCCGGCGCCATTCATCGTGCAGTGCGGCGGCCCAATGGCTGTCGAACCGACCGACGATCGACCGGATCTCGGGTGGCTGCAGGCCAAGCTTGGGCAACCAGGCTTCAAAGGTCCGTCGCAGGGCTCCCGCCATCGGCAAGTGGGTCGGCCGGTCGAAGAAGTCGACGGTGATGCCGAATTCCGCATCCTCCAGATTGATGTCCGGAAGGTCCTCAGGGGCGCCCGCGAAATCGTCCTTCAACTCCGGCCGCGCCTCCATCACCGGCCCAACAAGCTCGATGAATGCCTGAACCGCCGCCCGGTGCACCAGGGTCCATGCCTTCGCCTCTGGCGGCTCCCCTGCGGCAAACGCGCCCGGGATGGCGAACACATTGTCGACGACGTTACCGATGGTCGCGCCGCCCATCGGAACCAGCAGGGCGCCGTGGACGATCGCCTTGCCCAACTCACCGAAGGACGTCTTCAGCCCCGACACCACGTCGCCGCGGCGGAACGGGCGGCCGATCAGCGCCGGCTCCTCTGGGATGCCTTCTCCGGTTTCGTCTGCCATGTCCCTGCCCCGTAGCGTGCCGTAGCCCCTTAAGATGCAAGAACCTACCACGGCACACGCTGTTGCCGAAGGCGTCCCACCTTAAGGCGAAATTCGCCACAATGGACTAACTATTGCAATCAACAGCACCGAGAGAACATCGGATTTGCGCGCATGTTCGTTTCGGCAGATGGCGCTTTATTGGGCATTTTGCCAAGATTATTGACTGGTCAACATTCTATGACCAGCTGACCCCAAAATCGAATATCATCCTGACCACACCTGTCCACCGCAGCGGAGCCGCGTATCCTCACTAACAGAATAGACGGTGACGCAATCATTCCCCGCTAACAGCATCACCGATAGTCGTAGATGCTCACAGTTAGATAGGTTGCCCCATTGTCACGCTCGCGTTAGTTTCATCGAATAATCTCGCCATTCGGAGAGGGATCAAATGTCTCGAATGATATGGTGTTTAGTGGCGTTGGCATTCACAATTACGTCGGGTACCGTCACCGGTATGGCAAAAGATGAGCTGCCTGTAAATGAATCGATAGAAGCTCTATCTGATGAAGAACAGCAAGGCGTGATTTGCCAGATTCTGATGTATCGCTCGCGACGAGGTGTGCTTCTGTCTGTTGAAGAGCGAACGATACTGCAAAGAGATTGTGTTTCTTTTGGAGCAGAGCTTGATTTGCCCACGATGATAGATGCGCCGGGATCGTCCGTGTTTGGGTTTGGATCAGGCGGGGCAACGGTAGAAGACTATCAAAGATACGTTGAGGCATTGAGCCTCTTGCTTAGCGGAGGAATAATAATGATAGTCCCCGCTGGAGATGGTGAAGCGGAGAGTCAAGCGCCGGAAAATAGAGAGGAGAGTCCAGAGCCGCCAAATTGAGGACAGTTACTCGGAGATGTCGAAGTAATGAGTTTGATAAGGTAAAGAAAAGTGATAGAGACGTTTGAGATTGGATTTCATGATGTGTGGAGACTATTAGGGTATTACGTGATAATCATCATTAACGCCGTATTTTTTACTTTGGTCCTTTTTCTGCTCTGCCGTATTTGGATCTTGATATTGTCAATAAAGAAAAGCTCTAATCGGCGTCAAGCCGAGAATGCCATAACTCCCATTGTTTTCGCTTCTTTGCTAGTCGGAGTAGCGTTTTCAACGGCAGGATATCTTATCGGTGTAAGTAGGGAGTCGGCCATAGGCGATGTGTTGCCAGCGATACTTGGACTAATGTCCGGATTGGGTGCAATTTTCTTGACTTCAAGAAAAGAAAAAATGTTGTTGATTGTAGTTGTTATTCTGGCGGCTTCTGAGAATCTTTGGATGGGCGCGAACCTCGGTGCTCTAGCGAGAGAGCGAGGAAGCATATTGAACACATACCGGGAAGTCGAGCTGGAATTCCTCATACGTAATCACAGAATAAATCTCGGACTCGAGCCGGATATGGAGGAGACAGGAGCCGATTGATAGATTATTGGAAATTCATGCGAACTCGCTTCGCATGATAATGGAGGATATTCTGCTCATTTATGGTCTCGTGGCAAGGAAAGATTTGTGAGCAACTGGCCTATTATTGCGCGCTGGTGTAAGAAAGGCATCGCCTATCCAGGATTGACATGCCGCATGAAGAATTGCCTTGATTGGGGGACTTCTGATAGGTCTCGGACTGGATCCGCGCTTCATTTGGCTCTTACCTGTTTCACGTTCTTGCGAATGAAGTCCGGAGCCATCACCCTGCTCGGCCGCGGCACGTCATTGACGCACCGTGCGTCTCCGTTCGATGCGGCTGTCCATGCCAGTTAATGACATCGACATCTGGCGGAGCGCCAACCTCTACGTCCAGCGGTATGGCGACGATGCGGCCATTCATGCGGCTATGCAGGCGGACCGATTCCTCGATGCCGGCGACCTGGACGGCGCCGCCGTATGGCGCCGGATCCTGTCGGCAATAGAGGAGCTCCAGCGAACCGAGCCAGATGGGGACGCACAATCACACTGAGGCACGGAGACCGGCTTCGGATCCATATGTCGCGACTTCCAGGAGCTCCGGAATCGGCCTCTTGCGGTCGACTGGGCGCTCATCGCGGAAACCGGCAGCCATACCCTCAGGCACAGTCAATCGGCGTTCTGCCTGTCGTGACCATGAGCTGCCTGCCAGCGTAGCCCCGGCGGATGATCGGCGTCCGGCCCGTCGACCCAAGCACTGCCTCTACTGGAGATATGAGCCCGAGACTCCACAAGACCGCCGCTGGTGCGCGGTTTTCCGGTGAAAATCCGTTTGTCCCGCGCCTTCGGGGCCATCTCCCGCATGCCCACACCCTGACGATTGCGTCCTCATAGCGTCCAAGGCACTATCGGATTTCTACGGTTTCCCAACGTGGTAATACCAAGTCAGCAGTCGCCAGCCTCAAACGTGCCGACCGGACACAAGATGTCCAACAAGGAGTGCGCCAAGCGTTGTCCGATTCTGAGACACCGCCGGGCTTGCTCGGCGAAGCCACCACCCGGCTCAAGGACTACCTGATCCTGGGTGGGGCGGCCTTGGGCCCTCTGACAGTGCTTTACGTGACCGTCAAGGAGATCCGCGACTACGTCGCCGAGGAACCGATGATCGCGGGCGTGATTGCCAGCGCTGTCGCGTTGCTCTTCTTGTTCGTCGTTGTGGGCTTGTGGCGTGATCGGCGACGCCGCGACTGGTTGGTCGAGGTCGGTCGGCGGGAACGGGCGGCCCAAGGCCTCTCTGAGTACTTCAAGTTGAGCCCACGCACCGCCCGCGACCATGATGCCTTCGAGCGGGATGACGAGGCGCACCGTGACGTACTGGACTGGATCGTCTTGGCCGCAGGCGCGCCGTTCCTCTGGCTCACCGGGCGATCGGGCGTCGGTAAGAGCTCGATCCTCTCTGCCCATGTGATCCCTGAGCTGCGCCGTCAGGACCCGCCCTTCGTCGTTATCGAGGCTCGCGGTTACGCTGATCCCCTCGGCGCACTGTCTCAGGCGTTGCTGACGCCGGGGACAGTTTGGGACGCTCCGCCGAGCCTCAATGACCCCCGGATCTTGCTGGAGCAAGCTGCCGAGCGCTGCTGCCCGTCCCGTATTCTCGTCATCCTCGACCAGTTCGAGGAGTTTGCCGTGCTCAAGACGGCCGACGAACAGGCGCCGGTTCGCGCCTTCCTCAGCGATCTCGAGTCAAGTCCCATTCGCGGCGCCCAGATCCTGTTCAGCGCACGCAACGACGAAGCGTACCTCAAACACCTGCAGGACCTCGGCCTGAGCCGTATGACGCTCAACGAGACGTGGTTCGTAATCGACGGATTTGACCAGGCGGAAGCGCAGCGATTTCTGCAAGCTTGTCCGGACCTGTTCATACCGCCCCCCTTGATCCGTACGGCCTTGCGTGAGGCGCGGGACCTCGAGAACGGCGCGTCGCTTGTCCCACCCGTGGTGCTTAACCTACTGGGCCTCGCGATCAAGCGGTTGGCCGGGAGCGATCCGCGGGCGGCACGGCGGCGCGGCCTTGCCCGCAGCTACCTGGAAGGCGTACTGAATGGGTCCGATGTCCAGCAGCTCGGGCCGCCACTGCTCCGGTGCCTCATCACTGATGCCGGAACCAAGCGGCCGGTCACCGAGCCGGCCTTGGAAGCCGCCGTCCGTCAGCCGGCGGGAGTGGCTCGCGGCGTCCTCAGCCTGTTGTCGCGCCACGGCCTCGTCCGCGAGATCGATCGATCGACACGCACGTGGGAAGTGTCCCACGACTTCGTCGCCCGGCTCCTCGGGCAGATCCTGGGCCGACTGCGCATCCCCCGCACTAAGCGATTGCTACGCTGGGCGGGGCCCACGGCCATCGCTGGTTGGCTGCTGGTGGGGCTCGGACTGCTTCCGGCGTACTTCGCGATTTGGCTCCCGGCGGACATCCGCCGCAATGGCGTCAGCCTGCGGCCCTCGGATCAGGGCTGGGTGGTGAGCTTCGCGTCGGCTGAAACGCCCCGGGGCGCAGCCGTTCCGGAACTCGAACGCGTTTTGCCGCTACTTCACCGGTTGGGGGGTAACGTTTCGGCACTGACCATCTCTAACCAGGATGATGTTGAAACCATTGATCTTACAGCGTTCCACGCGTTGGATCTGCTCCAAATCACCGATAACTCATTGCTGCGAGAATTCCAAATACCGGACCTGCTGAACTTAAGGAATATGTCGATCTATAATAACAGAAGGCTGGAACATGTAGATGTGCCGGAGCTCTCGTCGCTGGAATCACTAGAAATTGTGAATAATCCTGAAATAGAGAGTGTCACTATACGAGAAATACCATACCTTCGTAGAATTGTTATAACTGACAATAACCTAATTGATCTATACATATATCAATTATTAAATCTGAGTTATCTATATATCCGAAATAATCCGCAGATTGAACCATGTCGTGAGATCAATGAAGGTCCTCTGTCTAGTGCATCAGATCAGTTGGATGACTCACTTACCGAGCACTCAACTGATATAAATGACTTGGAGGATATCCAAGAAGTATATGATTGGTGTGAGAATTCCTATAGAATTGGAGCCCGGCGTGAGCTCTTCTACAGTGTTGATGAGCACAGAATTGAAGAGATTGTAGGTACTTCCGTTACTCGCGTGATTAGTTTTTTTGACCAGATCGAGATGTGCCGAAGTTCATTGGAGATCTGCTTTGGCGACGATTGCCAGCCTATCGTTGCAAAGTGCGGTGAACGTGATCTTATTCACGAACAAGAAGTCGGACCCGACGTCTTTAACGGAGACGCCATTGATGGATAGTTACAGGCGAGCTCATCATAGTACGTCGCAAAACGTCGGAAGTCCCTGACGCAACTTGCGCTTCTCTAGATCGCCAGAGTAAGCAACGTCGACAAGCCGTCCGGTACGGTAGCCGACATGTTGCGTCTTTCGAAGACGCTCACAGGCATTTTGACGACGGGCTCTCAGACCCCGGTGATTTGTTAACTTGGGTCTGTGGGGCGGTCCGCGGTGGCGCAACTCTGTCTATGCTCTGGGGGGCTGCCTCGGATCCGGCTGAATAGCAGCATCGGCAGGGGCGCATTGCCGTCGGCGATCAGCGCGGGTGATTGGTCGCATTCACGCATTCCGCGACATCTCCAGGATGCGCCACGTGTTGCCGAAGCGGTTGCCGCAGCCTTTGCAGGCATAGCGGCGTTCGAGGTCGAGCAGCCGGATATAGTCGGGCAACCGTCGCCGCAAGGTGGACGGATAGAGCAAGCCCTCTCGCCCGCAGCGCCCGCACGTGACCTCGATCACGTGCCAGTCGCGGAGGTCCTCAAGGCGAACCTGATAGCGGGGGCCGATGATAACGTTCCGCGTTCGTTCCACACCGGGCAGGCTATGACCACGCCCGTTGGCGCGCAAGCGACCTTGCGTCTCACCACCTCGTCTGCTGTGCTTCCGCCATGTGCAATGCCTACTCCATCACCCATCCGCGCCAGGCCATTCTCCAGATCGCGAACGGGCTGGCGGGGCAGCTAGACCTGCCGCTGGACGGCTCGGCGTTGGCGGCCGATCTGCCGCCACGGTACCGCATCAGCCCGCGCCAGCGAGCGCCGGTCCTCTATGTGGCTGACGACAGGCTTGTCCTGACCATGGCCCTCTGGGGCTTCCTGACCAAGGGTGCGAAACCCGGCTTTGCTCCGACGAACGCTCGCGATGACAAGCTGACGTCGGGTTGGCCCTGGAAGATGGTCTCGAAATCCCAACGGTGTCTGGTACCGGCAGACGGGTTCTTCGAACCGGAAAAGCCGGCCGGCGCCAAGGGCACCGTGCCGTGGTCATACTACGCCATGGGGAACAGGCAGATCTTCATGATGGCGGGCCTGTGGAACCGCGCCCCAGACCCGAAGACAGGCGAGCCGATCGACACCTATACGGTCGTAACCACGGCAGCGAGCGCCGCGATCCGGATCCACGATCGCATGCCAGCGATCCTCGAGGATGACGGACTGCGAACGTGGCTCACACCCGGCATGGTACCGACCGACCTGCTCAAGCCCTATCCCGCCGAACGCATGACTGGATGGCGGGTGACGGACGAGGCCCGCAACTCGCGGCTGCCGGAGCACGCCGGATTGGTGGAACCAGTGGGGTAGGGAGGTCGCGGTTACTCGCCGGCACGCGTGACTTTCTGGTCCGGATGTCCCAGCAAGCTTCAGGTGCCTGTCGGCTGGACCGGGCCCTCCGCCGGCACCCCACCGCAAAAGCTCGTAAGGAAGACCTCATAGACCCTGAGCCGCGCCGCCTGGTCGGCGTTGTGACTGTCACGGCCGACGGCCAGCGCCAGATAAGCTGTTTCGTAGACCGCGCAGCGCTCGCCCCGATCACCGAGGGGCGCCCCTCGGTCACCGCTGCACGCCGCCAACACGAGGATGAGCATGGCCAGGAACACCGCAAGGGGAGGGGTCATGGCCGCGTTCTTCGGCAGGTTCCTACGGAAGTAGGCCGCCGCTGCCGGCCCGATGTAGCCGATGACGGCCATCACTACGGCCTCGACGAGCATCCCGAAGGCGCCGAGGAATTCGGCCACCGGCGGCCGCTCGACGCCCAGCAAGACCGGGCCAAGGAACCAAAGCAATACCGTCGTGACCGCACCGCCGTAGCCGGCCGCTCGGGCCTTGTGGGCGGTCTGCTCAGGGGTCGCCGTGTCTTCAGTCTGGGTCATCGTTCGTCTCCATGCGAGCATGAAAAAACCCGCCAGCGGCGGGTGGGGTGGGTGGGGATGGTGTCCAGCAATCAGCCGTCGGGATCGGCCAGCGAGACCGGCTCGCCGAAGTCGATCAGCAGCCGGTCCGTACCCGTCGGGCTGACCGTGAAGCTTGTTGGCACCACCAGCTGGCTAAGCAGCTCCGGCCGCGGATTGTCGATGGTGTCGTCGCCATCATCGGCGGGCCCGCTGTTGAGGCCCGCCCACCAGCTGGGCACATCGAAGCACGGACAGGCTTTGGGCCGGCCGCCGTATCGCTCGATCATGTCTCGGTGCCCCAGCACCTCCGCATCTGGCCACAACGTCAGGGCCTCGCGGATGTCCTGCTCAAGCCCCGCCCACTGCTCCGGCGTATAGTTGGGGTCCGGCCTGCCGCGGTCGTCGATGCCGCCCATGAGGCAGATGCCATAGGAGTCGTGGTTGTGGCCGACATCGCCGACATGGGCCCCGATCGCGGCAGGATGCAGCGTCACCAGCACCGAGCCGTCACGCGCCCTGATCTTGTGATACCCGCAACTCTTCCACGGACCATGCCTCGGACCGCCCTGGCTTTCCGGCGTGTAGTGGAATCGGACGATCCCAAGCGGCGTGTGTCGGGTCGAGTTGTTCGGCGTTGCGGCGCAGTGCACGACAATGTGCTTAGTCTCCGGTCGCTTGCCGCGGGGTGCGTAGTGGCTTCCGTACTCCATCATCGACCTCTCGTTTTGGAGATGAAAAGGCGGCCCGAAGGTGGCAGTCTGTTGAGGGCGGGCCTGTTGCGAGAGTCAGGGCCCGGCTATCAGGCGGTCCTCGTTCCGCTCTACTCGTCGTTCCAAACCATCGATCCTGCTGTTGATCGCGTCATTGAAACTGTTGAACTCCGCGCGAAGGCTTGTCAGCTCCGCGTGCATCATCCAGAGCAGCCCGCATGCCGCTGGCACCGCCACCTTCCAGAGCAGATCCCAGAGCGGATGCTGGGCAAAGCGAGCAACGCGGCCGTTGGGCGGGCCTGCATTCACGTTGGCGTCAACCATCTAGACCCTCATTTCACAGTTGAGCCGGCGGACGGATGCCCGTCTCGCCGGTTGCTCCCCAGCAGCAGTTGAGCGATGATCGACGTCATCGGAGGTCAGCAATTGGGGAATCCCTGTTCGATATGCTAGTTGGAGTTTCTATCTCGGCTTTTCTTTTGATGGGTATAGCCGGAATTTTTCTTGCCAGGAAAAGGATCTGGAAATGGGTAGATGTTATCTACTATCCAGTCGCAGGAGCTGGAGTGCTCCTTCTATTCTTTTCTTTTGATCGATCAAACTCGACACGTGAGATCAATGAAATTAGAGCGGAGTTCGAGACAAAGATCGCAGCTCACCTTAGAAATCTGCCAAATGTCGACGTCAGTCAATTGCAAATGATGCAAAATATAAGTGATGGATACGAAGTGCTTGGATCTATTATTTCCATAGACTACAATTGCAAGGCACAAGAAAGCCAATCAAGTACATGCGCTGCTGCACGGATTTTGGCTCCACGAGCTGATGGAATCGTGAACCTATTTGATGAGTTTCTGGATAATTCTCTTGAAAACTGGGATATCGCCGCTATCGAACTTTGCACAGATTTCACCACAATCATAGATGATTTAATTAGCGATTCCTCTGTTGCAGCGCTTGTTTTTGAAGAATTGTCTCGTCCCGTCCCCGCGTCAAGCGACATGCAGACGGAAGCTGAACCAGGGCTTATGTATTTTACGCTGCAGCGGCGTCTCTTACGCAGAATGCAATCGCTCGGCGCAGTACTTGAAGTGGAAGGTGAAACAAATTTCGGGACCTTTCTATATTACACAGAAATGATCACGAACATTGCGATGAGCTATAACGTTTGTCTAGTGTTACCGGAAGATGTGGCGAATTTTGATTTGGCCCGCTGGAGAATTGGGGGCGACGAACTGAGTCTCGAGCGAGATCAGATGATCGCTGCGGTTCAGGAGGAGGCTGAAGAGGCTCACCAAGCCGCCGAGCGTGTTCGCTGGTGGCGACAGGAATGGTGGCCCTATCTGATCCTGCTGGCTCTAGCCCTGAAGTTTGGGAAGGGGGTGGCAGACTTGAGATCCGCCCATCGTACTGGAGTTTGAGGGAATCTGTGACAACGAATACGACTTCTTCAGTCATCCATGAAGAACCGTTTACACGCTGGTGTATAACGTATACTTGAGCCGCCCAAGTACACGGTTTTGCAGGAAAGCGGTTTAATTGCTTTGATTGCGAGTGCTCTGCTGATATTCGGAGGCATCGAGAGTAAGAACTGCACCTCAGGCTTAGAGACTTCGCTAACTGGCCCCGATTGGTGGTCCCCACCAGGATCTGCTCTCCTGACGTCATGGGGCTAGTACTTGGTCGATTTCCTCGGGCGTCAGGCCGGCTGCGTTCAGCAGGCCTCGGACCCTGGGGTCGTCTGGTGAAAGACCCTCGCGTAGCGTTGACAGTGTCCAGCGTTGGTCCGCCGGCAGCGCGTCGATCAATTCGCCCACGGCCAGCGCCTTGCCGATCGCCTCGACCCGCTCACGAACGAGCCAATCCGGGATAAAGACCTCGACCGTCGGCAACGGTTCTGTTGCGACGATCACCTCGCGACGCTGATGCGGCCAGACGGTCAGGTCGAAGACATGGTCGCGAGTGGTAATCCGCTCGCCTTCGGGTGCGGTGGCCTCGACCAGAGCGAACGGTCTCATGGTGCCGGCGTTCTTGGCCCAGTCGTCCTGGCTCCATCGCTCTACCGCCTGGCGCGGATGCCGCCGTCCGTCAGTGCCCTTGAAATCCCCGCGGCCTGCATCGGGCACTAGCGTCGGCGGATCGGTCGACACGTCGAAGATCTCCATGGACTGGCCTCAGTCACTTGGGGTGCTAGCGGCGTCGGACAGCGGGCCGCTGTTCACAGTGAGCCCTTCGCCCGGACCTTTGTTTGTGTGCCAGGATGCCGTCTCGCCGCTCAGGAAGAGGATGGGGGTTACGCCCGGACCACTGCCGTCGGCACCGAGATCCACCGGCTTGCCCTGGGCATCTCTGAACTTGGAGATGCCCGTTCCCGGCGCCCAGTACTGCGAGAGAGACAGCCATAGATCGGCCACCTCTGCGTTCAGCCTGTTGCCTCCGGCGTCATTCGCCCCGATCGCCCACTCGGTTCTTGTGTAGTCAATGGTGTTTGCGTTCGCCGAGTTTGTCCCCTCATCCTGGCTCCCGTTTATGTACAGGTGCGCCGTGTTTGATTGCCATGAACTGTAGATATGTATCCAGCCAGACGCAGTGGTGTATGTATTCGAAGAAATAAGCTGACGGTCGAATGAAGCGCCGTTGAACCAGTTGAAGTATATCTTGTTGTTGCTCTCCTTATAGCAGTTCCATCTATCTCCCTCAGAGTTACCGATGTACTGGCGGACGCCGTCGCCTCCCATGAAATTCACGTAGATCGAAAACGTACCGTCAGTTCCGTTTGAATTGTTCGTTAGGTCCGATCCGCGAGTGAGCCACGGCGTGCCATTGAACCGGACCGCATTCGCATCGTAACCCCGACGGCGCGTCACGATGGCAGGGCGCATGAAGAAGGGCATCAGACGACAGCCTCGCTGTCGAACACCCAGACCGTGGTGCCGTCCGTGATGTAGCCGAGCACATAGACACCGGCCGAAGACAGGTCCGTCGCCATGCCTGACCTGGCCTTGACCTCGCCCCCCAGAATGATCTGGTGTCCACCGGAGTTGTCGAGAATGATGGTCCCACCGGTGCCATCCGCCTCACCGGAGAATTGCAACGTGATGTTGCCGGTCGGGGTAACCTTGAAGTTGTGGGCGGCCCCGAGGTTGAGATTGCCGTCGTTGTCAATAACGAACGCTGACCGTTGAACGCCGGTCCACGCTTGGCTTTGATCCGTCTTCGCCGTATCCGCGTCATAGCTCTGGACGCCACCGGCCTGATCGATGGTGATGGCCGTGCCTTCGCTGTAGGCGGTGTACGTCGTTCCGTCCCACGCGGCGATCGTCACCCATGCCGTGTTTCCGCCGTTCCGCCTCTTGATCAAGTTCGCCGTCATGTCCCACCAGACCATGTTGGCGAATGTCGGAGTCGGTGCCGTCGGGCCGGAGTTGCCCGAGACGATCGCCGCAAGGACAGCGTTGACGTCCGCTCTGAACGTGCCCCCATCGGCGTTGGCGATATCATAGTCGTGATGAGCCATCTCAGTACCTCAAGACCGCGGCACCGCGCTGGCCAGGCGCCGACGCGCTGCTGTTCCCGCCCTCACCGGTGTTGGCTGGCTTATCAGCGTGCCCGTTCTGTGCGGGGAGGGCGCCCGAGCCTTGCTCCGAAACCACGTCGTCAACGCCGTCCGCGGCGAAGTTTGACCCTCCGCCGCCGGCCCCGCCGCCGTTCGCCGTCCCTGTAGACTGTGATCGACCGCCCGAGCCGCCGCCGTGCCATCCGCCGCCGCCGCCGCCGCTTCCGGCCGCTTCGCCGGATGGATCGACCGGCGCACCGCCGGCGAGCGCAGTTCCGTTGTTGCTGGCACCGCTCCCGCCAGTGCCACCAATTGTCGGTTCCCCACCGGTGCCACCGCCACCAGGCTGTGGGCCCTGTCCATCAGTGCCATTGGCGCCGGTCGGCCCGCCGCCTGCACCGCCGTTGCCACCGAAGATGCCCGTCTGCGTGGCGTTACGTCCGCCGGCCGCTCCGCCGCCGCCGGCGAGCAAGATCATGTTTTCCGGAGTCTCCGTTCCCCGGAAGATCGCAGTGTAGCCACCGCCCAGATTCGGCGCGGGCGTACCGGGTGCCCCGACACGGATCTTCAGCGTCTCACCGGGCGTGACTTCAATCGTGCCGCTAACGAAGCCGCCGCCGCCGCCTTTGCCGAAGCCACCGCCAACCGCTTGGCCGCCGGCTGTGCCTCCGGCGCCCCACCCAGCGGCCGGGATCCTGGTCACACCGTCGGGGACAACCCAATCGGTCACCCCGGGCGTCGTGAAAACGACCTTGTTGGTGAAATCTTGCGGCGGCGTCGGCGGTACTAAGATCGCTGCCAGGGCAGCCGTCATGTCAGGCCACCAGCAAGCCAGTACTCACCATCGGCGATCTTTGCGACCGACACCGCCGCATATCGCCCAACCGTCGTCAGTGATGCGTCCAAAGAGCGGACGACGTCCGCGCCCTGCGGGGCGAACGTTATCTGACCGGCGCCCCACTGGACGCAGATGCACTGGAACCCGACGATCAGGTCCTCGGTCGACACCTGCGGCAGGGTGAGCGTGATCGCGGACTCGTTGTTCAGCCGGATGACCTTGCCGCGGTCGCTTTCGGTGAGCGTGTAGGCCGTGCCCGTCTGCTCCGCGAGGTCGAACTTCTGGCCGACGAGGTTGCGCATATCGAGCGCCGGGAGATGGCCATTTACGTCGAGTTGCAGCAGGTTGTTGGCGGCTGTCCCGGCCGTAAGGATCGCCGCGTTACCGAGCGCGACGCCGGCCCGATATGGGATGTACGTCGTACCGTCCCAGGAGGCGATGACGACCCAGGCCGTGTTCGCCGAGTTGCGCCACTTGACGAGATTGGCCGCAGTGTCCGGCCAGACCATGTGCGCATACGTAGGGCTGGGCGCACCCGTACCGGCGTTCTGTGAGGCAATCGCGGCGAGTGCGGCGTTGATATCCGCCCGGACGACGCCGCCAGCCGCGTTGTCGATCACATAGTCGTGCTGGGACAATGCCTATTCCTCTCGGCGGTGCGCCCGGTCCTTCTCGATGATCGCGATCAACTGTTGCGTGGTGGCCGGCAGGGGGCAGCCTGTGTGCTCCGACAGCGCCCGGAAACCATCGACGATCGCCAGAGCCGTTAGGTTCTGTTCGCCCTGAAGCGGTCGCTTCAATGGCTCGAAGCGTTGGAGGGCCCGGTCCCACCAGTAGAGACCCGGTTTCAGGTCGCAGTCGTCGGGACAGGGAACCTGCTTGTCGTTGAGCTCCGCATCGGCGGGCACTTTCTCGTAACCGATCAGCTGGTCTCGGCCGTCGAGGACGGCGACCGTCTGCATGGGCACCGGTTCGGCCTGGGCCTTTCTCGTCACTGAACTGCCTCCGCGTGAATTGAGAGGACGGGAACCCGGATGTTCACAGCCGGGTCGGTAGAGGTAAGTCGCGCCTGGAACCTCAGACCTCGGGCTTCGACCTCGGTGACCTCGATGCGCTGCCACGGACCCCAGTTCGGCGAACCGTTCGGATCGTCATCGGTCTCGCTGACCCAGAGCGTGACGTCCGCCTCGCCCCCAACCGCTCCATCGAAATCGGACCACGTGTCGATGTCCGTGGTTCGGCTGTCGAAGAGATCGAACACATCAAAGACAACGACCTGCAATTCCGTCGTCAGCCGCCGTCGGACGACCGCACCGAAATCGAAGCCCGCGGCGAAGTCGTAGGTGCCGGATGATTGGACGCCGCCTTCGGCGTCGACGTTCAGGACGGCGTCGAAGTCGAGCCAGGTGTCGACCAGCGCCGACCCGGCGAGCTTCAGGGCGCCGTCCGGCGCCACCGTGTTGGTCTTCGTGCCGGCGAATACCGTGTGCTCGCTGATCGTCGCCAGGTTGCCGTACTGAAGCGCCGTCGCCTGTTTCGTCGTGACCGACGCCGTACCCACCGACAGCACGCCGGAGCTGTCCCGGGACTTCAGCAAATAGGTGCCCTTCTTCAGCGGCAGTTGAGCTGCCGTGGCCTTGCCTGGCACCGGCGTGCCGATCGTCGAGGACGTCTCCCAGGTAGCTCCCACGAGCGCGCTGGAATGCCGGACAAAGATCTCCCCGCCCTCCTGGACATCCAGATCGGGCAGCGGATCCCAGTCGATCAGAGCGAGCCCACCAATGCTCCTGATCGTGACGTTTTGCGGCTCGGTCGGCGGTGCAGGCAGACCGAAGATTTCCTTCGTCGTGACCTGACGTGCACTTGGCACCCCCAGCGTGTTGAACGCCGTGACACCGAAATCGTAGATGCCGGGAGCGATGTCGAAGATCGTGAGTGACGTCTCGTCGCGGCGGGGGCCGGCCTCCTGCCAGTCCTGCGATGAGGTCAGCTTGAATTCGACCAGATACTGATCGACGAACGCGTCCGGGCTCCGGGCCCAGGTGACCGTCGCCTGGGCTTTGACGCCGGCGCCGGTTCTGGTGTTGTAAAGGGATTCCGACACGTCAGGCAGGCCGGGCGGTTGGACCGAAAAGACTTTCGAGCCTCGAATGCTCTTCGCCGGCGGTGTCTCGTTCTCCTCTGTGAGCGCGTCCCAGGCGTAGACGGCGCTGTCGGTCTCGCGGCAGGTGAACTTCGTTGTGATGACCGGGTCGCCAGTTGCGCCCTTTTTCGTATCGAGGCCCCAGCTGACCAACTGGAAGGTCTTATTGACCCATCCGCGCGTTGCCTTGCTCAACGTGCAGGTGCTGCCGGCCTGGACGCGAAGGCCGGTCAGCTTGCAGGGCACCTGAACCGTTGTCTCGCGTCGCTCGCGCTGCTGGTCGATCTTCGCCAGGCGCTGGGACATTGCCGATCGATTGGTCAGCGGCAGGTTCAGCGACTTGACGATCTTCGTGCCGCCGTCGGCCGCGACCGCGGTGGCGTCCACCCACTGCGGATAGTCGGTTGGCTCCCAATCGTTGATGGACGAGACATAGAGCCCGGCCCGGGCGTTGGACCTTTGTGACCGGGGGACCTTGGTTGCGATGTCCAGCGGCCCCGTGAAGTGGCTCTCGTCGAAGCTGGCCTTCGCGTCCGGTTCGACCCAGGCTGCCGCCTGCGATCGCCATTTGCCGCCGGCGAAGGTCGTCAGGGCTCCCATCGACGAGTAGAGATCCTTCAGGATGTCCGCGGGCCTGCGGTCGCTCTCCAGGACGCCGTTGCATGTGTACCTGGGTTCGCCGGTCTTGGTGACGGTGTGGGTTCCGGTACCGGCGTCCGTGATTTCGATGGCAGTGCCGGCCAGTGCGCCGAGATAGGTGCTCGCTAGTTGGATGCGCAGGAAGACGTCGAATTCATCATCATCGTCGTCGTCCCGTGCCCGCTCGTGGACCGGGATAACGTAGTAACTGGTGGCCGCCGCGATGCCTGTCGGAAGCGTGCCTGTCGTTGAGACCTCGACGCGGTCGCCACGCTCGAACTTCAGTTTCTCCTCATCGAGGTCAATCGTGTTGCCCGACGCATCGACCGAGAGCACGGCATGGGCGACGGTTTTTGTGTCGACGATCTCATCGCAGATGTTCGCGCTGGCATTGCCGGTGACGTCGTCAATCTTAGTCGTCGGCGCGCCGAGGCCGAACTTCTGATCGGTGAAGTACCATCGCGTGCACAGCGAAGGATTCGGCTGCCATGACGTCGTCGCCGATCGAGGGTCGTAGACCTTGGCGCCGCGGATCAGGCACTTGAAGTTGGGGATCCCGTTCGGGAACGTCGATCGGCTGTATCTCAGCAGGACGTAAAGGTAGCAGACCCCGCGGCCCCGGAAGTTCTCGTCGAGATAGTCGACCGCGGCAATGAGGTCAGGGTCGGCGACTTGGTCGGGCAATCCGAGGTGCTTCTTGAAGCGCAGCGCGTTCTTGTAGCGCCCGCGCGTCACCCAACCGTCGTTGTCCAGGTCATCGTCGTAAATCGGAACGTCGTTCACGAAGATCGTGCCGATGGCCTCGACCTCGTGATTGACCAGCGTGATGCAGTAATGGTGGTCCCGGTTGCTCTCGGTTTGCTCCATGAACGTGAGCGCGCCAGAGACCAGCGCCTCGCCGACTATGGCGCGCTGATTGGTGATGGCTGTGCGCACCAACTGCGTGCGCTGGGATGCCGACGATCCGAAGCCGGAGAACGACGGCAGGTCGAACGAGGGCCGGCCGCTTTGGGTCAGGATGGACCCGGCTAGGTTCAGAACGAAAGTCCCAAACCCAATGAGCGCAGCTGTAAGAGCGGTGAGCCCTGCGACCGTAGCAGCGCTGATGCCCGCCACGACGCCCGCGAGCGCCGCGCCGATGAGAGCTCCTGCCGGCGGCATCAGATCCGCCAGGCGCGCTGAGCGTCGGTGATCGGGAAGAACGTCAGGCCGTGCCGGTCCGCTACAGCCGCGCGCGTGCCTGTCGTATCGACAACGCCGAGCGCCGGCTCATTCTGTCCGGTGCGCACCAAGACAACGTCACCACGCTGCGCGAACGCTGGTGGCACCTCGCCGAAACCGTTCAATGCAGCCACCCGTTCGGCGATCCCCTCGACGCCGTCGTTGCCGGCGAGGATCGCGTTGGCGCCGTCCTCATTGTCGTAGGCGAGCAGGTTGTCGGGAATGTTGGCTTTCGGGCGTTGAGCGCGGATGCACGCCACGGCGAAGCGGCAGCAGTCGTGCTCGCGGAAATCGAAGGTAGCCTCGGCCGCCGACGCGATAGCACGGCCGAGTTGCCCCTCCCAATCTGGCGGCTTCACGTCAGGATGATCTCTTTGTCCTGCAGGTCGGCGACATAGTCGAAGAACGTGTCGGTCGGATAGTCCGCCTGGTGATCCTCGGGTGTGTTCCGCCTGAGCTTTGGCCGTTCCAGCACGGCGAGTTCGTTCTCCGCCGAGAGCCAGACGTTCGCAGTCTCCGCCCCCTCCGTGTGGCGCATGACGTCCATGGCGCCGGTGAAGATCTCGTATGGGTCGGCGACCACGGTCAGCGCCGGCGTCAGCGCCGCGAAGTAGAGCGAGCAGGGACGCTGCTGGTATTCTTCGTTTTCGGCGATGTCGATGATGGCGGGGTCCATGCCGGAAAGCATGAACCGCACGCCGTCGGCGCGGATTTCCGTGGACTCCTGGATCAACGAGGCGCCGCCAAAGGTGCCGGATCCTGTCCAGGTCTCTCCGAGGGCCGTCAGATCGCCATAGCCGGTCCAAAGCCTGAGCGGCCCGCTCCCGAATTGCCCATGCCACAGGAAGATCGGCTTTAGGGCGTCGGCGGCGAGTTCGTCATCGAGGGCGGAGGTTATCCCGCGCGTCATCTAGACGACGCTCCTGGCGGCCAGGACCAGCCCGTATTGCTTTGCGAGTGCTACGTCCCACTCGTTGGCGTTGTCGGGCTGCCGGAAGAGGCCGACGGGGTTGTCTACGATGACGGCCTGACCATCCAGGAGCGCCTGTTTGGCGGTGATGTTGGGCCAGAGGTCGATCGATGCGTTGCCGCTGCCGTCAGCGTCGACGCTTGCCGTCAGAACCTTGTGAAGCCGAGCGTTCAGTCCCGCTCCAAGCTGGATGTAGTCGCCCAACAGCAGGTTGCCGGTGCTGTTCGGCGTCAGGTTGCGGATGTTAAGCGTAGCGCCCACCTGGGATGCTCCGTTGACCACAGCGCCGCCCGTGGGCGTCCCCCTGCGTGTCTTGCTCAGATCGCCGACGAGGAACGTGCCTTTGACTCCGTTGAGGCTCGCCCGCCAACACACCAGGGTCTCGCCGTCGGCCTCGTTCAGCGGTGGAAAGATGGCCTCGAATTCCCACCACTTGCCTGCATGCTCCTGGATCTGCTGCTCACCAGTGAGCGGCATGGTCTCCAGACCGATGACGTCGCGCGTGCGTAGCGTGAGCTTGCGCGCCTGGATGCCGACCCAGGTGAGAGGGTAGGTGATGGCCATCGGTCACTGCGGCGCTTCGAAGATCGAAGGCTGGCGCGACCGCGCCTCGATGACGCCAGCCGTCGTTGCCTCCATGATCTCCGGCATCATCTCCAAGAGCATCCTGCGCGCGACCTGTTCCATCCCTCGGGCGAAGTGGTTGGTCTGCTGCACGACCACGTTGTCACCGGTTCCGCGCGGACCAACGTCCGGCAACGAGCCCAGATTGCGGACGTGCCTCGGATCGCGTTCGGTTAGGACCTCCTCGCCTCGCTGCAGGACGGCTGCGAACTCGTCGGGGCGCAGTCCGGTAAGGCCGCTATGCAGGCGCGGTGCGTTCACCACGTCGGCCAAGCTGAGTGCTCGATGTGGGACGGCGGTGATGCCAACCAGCCCGCCGCTGTGGTAGAGCCCACCGAAGCTGACAGAACCACCCGCTGCACCCCCACCCGCTGCAGCTCCTACCCCGCTGATGATCGAACCGAAGATCAGGCTGAAGATCTGATCGGTACCAAAGTCGACGAGCATGCCGGCGATGCGTGACAGCACCTGTCCGGCCACGCGGCCCAGGTCCTCGAAGTTGGTGATGGCCGTCGTCGCGAGTTGGCCCAGTCCCTGGTAAGCCGTGCCAACGGCCGACGACAGAAACTCCGCCTGAGATCTTGCCGTGGCCGTGGCCTCGGCCGTTCGGATCATCTGCTGGGCGAGATCGCTTTCCAGCCCAATCCCGCGTTCGCGCAAATCCTGGATGACCCGAAGGCGCGCCTCTGCTTGGTCGAGGGCAACACCTGACAGGCCGATCAATTCGAACTGATCTTGCGCGGCCGCCAGGTCCAGTTCGCCACGCTCTGCCATGCGGGCGAGGTCGAGCTCCTGGGCAAGCCCTTGCAGGGCAATCACCCTCTTCTCGATCGCCGCAACAGCGGCCTCGTCCTCTGCGACGCCAAGCCGGACGGCATCGGCATAGGCGCGGTTATGTGCCTCCGCGGCTGCTACGGCGGCGGCCGTGTCACCATGCGCCTCCACCAAGTTCTGCTGTGCGAAGACCTGCCGATCGAGTTCGGCGAGCGTCTCAACGTAAGCGTCCTTGAGCCGCTCCTGCTCGCTCACTGCGGCTGTCGCTCCGCCGCCGGTACCGGTGATCGGGCTGAACTCGAACTCACCGTCAAAGTCGAAGCTTCGACCGATCAAATCCATCGGGTCCTGGAAACTCAGGCCAGGCATGCTGCGAGCGGGCAGGGCGTTCAAAAACCCGACCACGCGGCCGGTGGCCGCTGCCGCGGACTCTCCGACTTCCTGGATTCCCCCGGCGACGCCATGAAGGGCCATGTCCGCCTCTGTGGCGGTCTGCTCCAGGGCCCGGAGCGTCGCCTCATGCCGCTGAACCTCGCCAAGGGACGATTGCGCCTCGTCTGCCATGCGAGATAGCTGGACACGGAGATCGCCGGAGATTTGGGCCACATCAGCGAACGCGAGGACCCAGTCGGCGAGGGGCGTTTCACCGTCACGTACCGTCTGGTAGAGGCTTTCCAACTGTGCCTGGAATCGCTGGAAGTCCGCGGTCCGCTCTTCAAAAGACCCCTCATTCGTCGATGCGAAGGAGACTTCCAACTGCTCACGGATCTCGCCGGTCCGCCGCTCGAACTCGGCAACGGCATCTGCCAGTTCGGCAACCGCCTGGATCTGCGCCGACTCTCTCTGCCGGACGGACAGCGCCGCGATATTGGCTTCGACTTCCTGGACTGTGCGGCCATATCGTCTGAGCGAACCGTCAGCGGCATCCGTTGCCGTAGTGGTGGTGTCGAGCGAGACCGCAAAGCCCGCGAGCGCGCCGGCGGCCGCTCCCACGATGGCACCGACACCGCCGAACGCGGCCCCAATCCGCAATCCGATCAAAAGGCCGGCGACGATCTCGAGGTTTTCAACGAGGAGGAGGGCCTTGTCAGCCACGCCGGTAATCGCGCTGCCGAGCCGTTGCCCCCACTCAGCGGCTATCGGGATCAGCCTTTGGAAAACCTCTTCGAGGTTATCGGCGTCGCCAACGAGTTCCTGGAGCAGGCCTGCGTCAAAGGCTTGGCGCATCGCCTCGCGCAAGGCCGCTAGGTTCGAGTTGAGCGATGCGGCATCAGCGGCCAGTTCATTGGACAGGATCGGGCCCAACTCACGCAGGCGGCCCGCCAACTGATCGAAGCCGGCGACACCCTCGGTGGCAAGGCGCCCCATGGCGATACCAAACCGGCCGAACGCGGCGTCTGCGATCCTGGCGACGTCGGCAGCATCGCCGGCCTGGCCCATGGCCTCAATGACCTGACGGAATGCGCGGTCAGTGTCGCTGAGGTCGAGTGCGAGTTCTTGCGCCACATCTGCCAGCGCTCCCGTGCCTTCCCTCGCGAGGCCGAGGCGACGCACGAAACGCTCGAGGTTCGTGTCAAACTGCTGTTGGACGATCCCGACCTGCAATGCTGCGAAGCGATACTCCTGGATGCGCTCGGCGGTGAGCCCCAGTGACTGTGAAAGGTCGTTGAGGTTGTTCGCGGCATCCAATGCTCCGGACGCCATAGTCGTCAGTTGCCTGACCGCAAGGGCGCCGGCAAGGCCCGCCACCACGCTTCTGGCGCGTGCGGCAGAGCGCTCCATACGGCCGAAGGACGCCGTCGCCCGGTCCAGCGCCGTGGTCATGCCGCGTGCTGATTGGCGGACGGTGTCGCGGGCGCGGTTCAGGTCTCGCCGGAAGGCCGCGCTCTCCGCGGCCAAGTCAACCCGCAGGCTCCCGATCGTCGCCACGTTCGCGTCACCCTTGTCAGTTGCGCTTTGCTTGAGAGCGGCCGGAAAGGACCGCGGCCTTAGTCAGTTCCGTGCGCGCTCTGGATGGGGGCAACTGCTGCCAGCGTCGCTCGAATGCTGTCCCGGGTGAGGCTTGGCCGCTTTCCTCCACCAGGTAGGAAGTCGGACGGACGGAAGCGCCGAGCACCTTTCCCGCGATGCACGTTGGCTATGGTTGATGCCACCATGCCGGATCGCCAATCCGCTGCCGGCTCCCCGAACGGTTCGACCTGGAAGAAGGCTATCCACTCCGCCTCGAGGCGGGCGGGCATGACCTCGGCAAGCGCGTCGACATCCCAGATGCCCAGCGCGAGGGCTAGTCGGAAACGGAATCGTCTCCGGGGATCTCGGTAAACCCCTCCGCCAACTCCTCTACGTCCTCTTTTCGCAGCGCGTTGAGGCGCATGGCGACGTCGAACGCTGGCTGGACCGCCATTGCGGGCAGTCCGCCTATCACATGCGCCTCGTCGTCGGTGAGCAGCCGCTGACCGCCCTCGTCGAAGAGGCACCGGACAAGCAGCCGACCTCTGAAGTTCGCCAGGTTCGATCTTCGGTCGCCCCTGTCGTCAACCATGCCTGCTTCGAACGTGTCTCGCTCCGCAGCCGACATTCCCCGGACGACGACGTTCCCACCGAGGGCCGGCAATTCGACGGTCTCCTGCGGGAACTTGACCGCCGCAGCGGCGTTGAGCAGCGCTTCGCGTGTCAGACCAGGCATATCAGGACTCCGTCACCGCGCCGGTGATCTCGATGGTGATTGATGCCGTGACGACGGCGTCGACGGCGCCGCTGACTGCGAACCCCAGGACGAACCCGGCGAACGACCAGGTCGTTGTGCCTGCGTCCGTGTAGACGACCTGGAAGTTGCCCTGCGCACGCGTCGACCGCAGGGTCCTCAGTCTTCCCTGCCCGACGGTGTCCGACGGGTCGAAGTTGACGTTGAGCGTGATCTGCCCCTCGTCCGGGATACCCATGCGCTTCTCACGACGGACCGAGGCGAGATTGGTTGTGTCGATGACATTCGCCTGGCCGCCAGGACCGTCGAAGCCAGTGACCTCGCCGACGGCGTTGAAGGTCTCAGGGTCGCCTCCGTCGCCAACCCTGAAGACCGTGCCTTGTGACTCGATTGTTGCCATGTGTCAGACCCCTTCGTCAGTTCGACGGCCGCGTTAGCTGGTCGTGCCGATGATGGTGACGTCGACGTCCACCGTTCCGGACGCGGCCGCGACCTTGAACTCGTCGCTTGAGCCCGCGGCCACGGCGACGCCATTTGCATCCGGATACGTCAGTCGCATTGACCCACCGGGCCCAACGGACAACGTGTGAGCCGCCGCTCCGAAGATGTTGACCGCGTTCGTCGCTCCGCCAACGACGACGTTCGCCGTGTTGCTGCCCGACGCGTCGACCACGATAGCCTTGATCTTGGTGAAGGTGAGCGCATCCCCGAAGATGTCCGTCAGTCCACCGCCGGCGAGATCCAATGTTGTGCCAACGGTGTCGACTGCGGTCAGCTTCGCGTTGTAGACGGCTTGTGCCTGATTAGCGCCCGAGCCTTCGGTGAACGCGTGCGCTCGCTTGATGGTGATGTTGCCTTCGCCAGCAATGTCACCGACGCTCTTCGTCAGTTTCCCTGTGACATTGAGCACCACATCGAGGTTGGCCACCGGCATCGTTTAGACCTCCGTCTAGTGCGGGCACCCGACCCGCCAGGTTTGCGTGATCCGCCACCAGTCCGGCTGTTCCTCGAAGCCATCCTGTTCGCCGGCGTGCCGGAAGATGACCGGTGCGTTGGCGTCGCCGCCTCGCGAGTTCTGCAGCCGTTCGGTCACGGCGTCCGCGGCCTGCTTTGCTGCCGGATAGCTGCGGGCCCAGATGTCGATCTGCAGCACCACAGAGGCGCGGTCAGAGGTGCCGGAAAGCGACCGGACCGGTGCTGTCGCTACCCGCTGGTAGGTCAACGCCGGCAGCGTCGGCTTCTGAGGCAGGACTACCGGATGAAGGCGCCCGTCGAGGACGGGAGGGTCGCGTTTGAGAACGGCAACCAGTTCCGCTTCCATCACGCGCCTCTGAGCAGCTTCTCGGCCTCGCGCTCGATGCCGGCAAACATCCGTTCGCCGATCTTCTCGATCACCTCGTTGGCGGTCTCGTCGATCGCTGGCCGCATGAACGGCCGCGCCGGTGAATGACGGGTGCCGAACTCGACCAGGTGCGCCCTCCGGCTCGTCGGCCGCAGGAAGCCGACGACGGCCGTTCCTGGCTCTCGGCCAGCCCGAACGACGATCGACCGCTTGAGCGCACCCGTGCGAACGCGTACCCGCCTGCGGGCTTCTCGCCTAATGACCCGGGCGCCGGCGCGCATGGCGTTGCCGGCGACGCGCTTTGCGACCCGGGGGCCCAACTCCGCGAGCAGACTGTCCATCTCCCGGGCACCGAGGATCCGCACGGTCATCGGCATTATTCGACAGCCTCCGCGGTGATGATCCATCCGAACCTGCGGCCGATCTCCGCCAGGTCGATGATGTTCCACTCCCGGTCTTCCCAGATCAGCCGGTGGGTCATGTCGAGGGTCGCGAGCCAGCGAATGGTCACCTTCAGCCGCCGCCGCGTCAGCGTGACCTCGTCGCTTTCCGCCTCGCCAGCAGGGAGCGGCTGGACACGGGCCCAAACGGTCGCGACGTCTGGCCAGGCCGTCTGCTCCTGCCCGTACTCACCGGTGACGGTCGCGGGCCTCTGGATAGTGACCCGACGATCCAGCCGGCCTGCCCTCATCAGAGGGACCAAATCTTAAACGGGTCGAGCAGGGCCCTCGCGCCAAGCGGGATAAGGTTCGGCGTCTGGCCGATGACCATCTCCTCTCGGTGCTCGTACCAGGCCCCAACCATAAGCAAGATCGCGTGTCGGATCGGCTCGGGCACATTCGCAGCTGCGTCCCCGTAGCCGGCCGTGAATGAGATGGTCACGGCTTCCGGCTGGGAGCGCGCCAACGGCCATGATTTGCCGTAGGCAGGCACCACGTAGCCAGGCTCGGCAGAGGTGACCAACTGATAATCCTCGGCCGCGATCGTTTGGTTTGCGCCGTCGCTATCGACGTAACCGATGCTCTGGATGCTCTGCAGCGGTGGCAGCGGCAGGGTGATCCGGCAGGCATCGTGGTAGCCGGACTGCCCTGGGAAACCGTCTAGGCTCAGCGCCCATTGCTGGGTCAGAAGGGCGCGGTTCAGGGTTCCGTTCTTGCCATCCAGGTGAGCGATCGCGGCCGCGATGAGCCTGGTGATCAGCGCATTGTCCGTCTCGTGGTCGACCCGCGATGATGCCTTGGCCTCCGCCAAGGAGATCAGTTCGCCGGTCGGCGCTGTCACCGACTGAAGATGCATTGGCCGATCAGGTCGAAGCGGGGCCGGACTCGGCCGGCGGCGGCACCGGCGCCGAACCGGCCGCCACCGCCTGGGCCTCCTCCTTAGTCAGACCCGAGGCTATCTCCTGGTCTTCGCCGCCGACGACCGCCCACTTGCCGCGGCCTCGGTGGACGGCGCGCATGGCGGCAGGCGCTGTTGATTGAGCGCTTTCTGCCGCGGCCGTCTGCTCGGTGCCCGAGTTCTCCTTGTCGTCAGGGGACTCATCACCCTGGCTCGGCGCATCCGCTTCCTTCGGCGGCCGGCCTTGATCGGGAGACTCCGGCTGCGGCCTGGTGCCTGGCACCATCGGCTTAGTCACATACGGAACGGCAACGCGCTTCTTCTCGATCAGGACGGCAGCCTTGCTGTCGTCGAACTTCGCCGTTTCACCGGCCATGTAGGGCGTATGGTTCTTGATGAACGTCACGAGCATGTGCAGATCGGCGAGCCCGGAAGCTCGCCGCCCCTATTGAGGGTGTTCGGCGGATTGCCGATCAGATGGCCGTCGCTGACACCGGGTTGTCCGTCGCGCCCGCGAGGACGTAGATGGCCGCGAGTTCTGCGACGTCGGTGTTCGCCGCGGATAGATCCGGGGTGAACTGGATCCGCACGTATCGGTCGGCGGCGGAGAGATCAAAGTCGAGCTCGATCACCCCGGTCTCGGTTGAGCCTCCGGTCCCACCGGTGGCGCGAACCGCAGAGGCCAGAGCCGTACCGTGATCCGCGGCCCCGGTACCAGAACTATCGCTGGCGTCCTGAAGGTTGGCGGCGATCGACAGTGTCGCGGCCTGGGCGAGAGTGGCGGTGAAGGCGATCACCACCTTGAGGCTCGAAAAGCCTCGACGATCGATCCACGCACCGTCGACTTCGGTTGCGTCGCCGGCGCCGCCGGCCGTTGCGTCGATGCCGGCTGCGCCGTACCGGGCCGCGATCAGCGCACCCGCATCCTGCATGGAAGCATGCATGATCTTGTCTCCTGATGTCAGCGACGACGCCCGAAGCCGTCGCCGCGGGATTAGCGGGTGATCAGTAAGTGACGCCCGTGAGCACGGAGAACGCTGCGTCCCGCTCAAGCTTCACGTCCGCGTAAAGCTCCATGTGGATGAGCATCTCGTTGCGCTGGATCAGGCTGAAGTGATCGTTGCCCGACTGGTACGAGCCCTCGATCGAAACCCGGACCTCCGCATCGCTGCCGTTCGCCACGAGGACAGAAGGTCCGTTGCCGAACAGTATCTCGGTCTCATCGCCGCCACCACCGAGGTTGATCGGCACCTGATTGGTCATCAGGATCGGATACCGCAGCAGCGTGTTGTTGGCGTCGATCGACGGGTAGATCTTGTTGCCGTTGGCATCGCGCAAATCGGCAAGGTGCGCGATCGTCCGCGGCGGCATGATCCAGTATCCGGCGATGATCATGATGTTCGCCTGCTGGATCACGGTCACTCGCGATCGCAGGTCGGATTCGATGTTTGCGGCAGTCGCGCCGGCAATGGCCTTTGCATTAGCCGCCGCGATCTGGTTCCGAATACCCAACGGAACCTTCTCGGTCCCGGAGCCGCGCAGGAAACCGACATCCTCGTTGACGGCCAGTCGCTCACGCAGCCGCCGAACGACATAGGCCTCGAGATTGCGAACGGCCGCGCCGCCACGTGCCGCCATATCCAGCAGCCGTCGGCTGATCACCACCTCGATCGCCAGACGCTTCGGGTCGAGCCGGATATCGCCGAACGCGAAGGTGCCCGGTGTCGGCGCCTCATTCTCGGTGAGCCAGGATCCGTCGGGAGCGCTCGTTTCCCTCGGCAGGATCAGTGAGCCGGGGACATTCAGGACCTGCGGCATCATCTGCCGCACGACCGTCATGTTCTCCAAGCCCTCAATGATTGTCTCCGCGAAGTCCGGAAGGCTGAGCGCACCGCCCGTCGCGTAGTCGCTAAGTTGATGCGTCGCCTTGCTGATGTAGGCGGCTTGCTCGTCGCCGTAGGCAGTCTTCAGCCAGGCATCCGCCTTGATGCGGCCCTCGGTATTCTGCTCGATCATCCTCGACAGCATCCGGCGAACCGGGGCCATCTTCCGGGCCTCGTCGTTCTGATTGGCGGCGACTGCCGGCGCCACTGTCCCGTCCGGAACTTCACGCGGCGTTGCCCTGTCGCGCATCTTTTCCTCGACCTCGCGTGCTCGTCCGAGGTCTTCCAGCAGGTCTTCGGCCTCTGCCTTGGCCTCGTCGTACGTGGCCTGGGCTTCAGTCACGGCGGTCTCCGCGGCCTTCACCTCGGCTTCCGCATTTGCCTTGCCTTTGTCATCCGCCGTCTTTGCGGCGGCCCGCGCTTTCCTGAGGGCAGCCTTCGCCTGCGTGGTCGCGTCAGACGCGTCCTGCATCCTGTCCGCCGCCTCGGCGCAAGC
The DNA here is from genome assembly GCA_028285185.1 of Anaerolineae bacterium. GTDB lineage: Bacteria > Pseudomonadota > Alphaproteobacteria > DSM-16000 > Inquilinaceae > JACKIG01. Next base: position 67,218 of record JANQQD010000065.1, read on the forward strand.
CTGGCGGAGTTCGGCCACGTTTTGCGGCATCTCACTCTCCATCGTTGATACGAAAAAAGCCGACGCGCCTCATGCGGGCGGCCGGTGCCTGCCAGGCGGCAGCACGTTGCCGTCGGCTCGTGGGCCGGCGGCTGTCTCGCTTAGCGTTAGGTGGACAGGACCCGGTGAAGCCGGATCTCGGCTTCACGGATCTCCTGCTCGCGCACTTCCGCTTCCTCGTCGTCCACGTCGGCAACTTGATCATGCTGCGGAAGCGGATCGATCGCTTTCGGCTGGGCCGGCTGGGCTTTGGATGACCCGGCTGCTGCCTTACGAAGCGCGTCGAGATCGACACGGTTTATCCAGATACCGCCACCCGTCTGGTGGTAGTCATCAAGCAGTCGCTCCGCCCAGTCGGCGAGCGGCCGCATGTCGATACCCTTGGCCTTCGCCAACTGCACCGCGCTGGCGTTGGCAGGAACGTTGACGAGGCTACATTCCAGCAATTCCTGCCGCTTGAAGTCGATGCCCCACGGCCGGTCATCGTCCTCAACCCAAACCCATTCCTTCGGCAGGAATCCAACCGAACACGTCTTCACGACACCGGCCACCGCCAAGTTCCAGAGCATGTCCGAAAAAGGGTCGACGCCCGCCCGGGTAAACGCGAGATCGCCCTCGAGGTCGGGCGACGTCGTCATGTTGATCCAGCGACCGATTGCCGGCGTTCGGTGATCGTGGTGCCAGAGTGCCGGCGCGTCGGCCGGCAGTTCCCAACCGGATTGATCGATCGTGTCATGATGCCGATCGATATCGCCGGTCGACATCACGTAACGGATCGTCCGCGCCTCCTGATCGATCGCCCTTTGTACGCCGAAGGACTTCACGGTTGCTGGCTGGTCAGGTGCGTCGCCGGCGCGGGCCCGCTTCTTGAAGTCGTCGATGTCCAGCCAAGTCGGATCGTCAGGCATCGTCCGTTTCCTCTTTTTCGTCGTCCTCTTTCCCGGCGTCGTCATCGGCCGGCTCGGCGATCGGATCCTTACCGCCGGCTGGCGTGACGTAGACGACATCGCCGTTCGGATTGACGTAAGCGGTGTTGAGCGGTCGAGCGTAGACGTTCCCGGCCGGATCGGGGTTGCGGCCTTCACCGATCCGCCATTCGTTCAACAGCAATGCACCGGACTGCTGCTGGATCCTGTTGCCCTCTTGCCGCTGTTTGAAATCCGCTCGCAGCAGCCGGCTGACGTCGAACTCGACGAACACGTCCTCTGGGAGATCGAAAGACAGTGCGAACTGTGCCTCGAACGCCTCGAAGATCGGCATCAGCGTCTGGTCGTAGTAGTTCCGCCTGGAAGCCTCCTGGCTGTTGTTGCCGGCTGACTTGTCCATCCGCTGGACCATGTGCAGCGGCACACGGAAGCCCCCGCAGATCTGTTCGTCGGTCAGTTTCAATTGCTCGACAAACTGCAGGTCGACCGATGACATGCCGAGTTGCTCGTACTCCAAGCCCTCTTCGAGGATCGCTGTGGTTCCTGCCTGTCTCGGGCCGGCGTGCCGTTGGGACCAACTGGCACGCAGTCGTTGGGCAGCTGGCTCGCTCAGTTGGCCTTTGTGCTTCAACACGCCGGTGGGCTGGGCACCGTTCGCCAGCAGTGAGCCACTGAGTTGGTTGCCCGCCATCGACACGCCGATGGCCTCTCGAAGTTGGGCCAACGGCGACAGACCAACGATGCCGTCGAACGTCAGTCCGCGGACATGAAAGATGTCATAGTCCGGGACCATGATCGGGACGTCCCGGAGCACCGCGTTCTCCAAAGTCGTCCGCCGGCTAATCGCATAGAAGAGGCGACCATCCTCGGCCTCATAGAGGGTCACGGATCCCGGATGGACCGGCCATAGTCCGGTCGGCTGGCCGCGCTCGTTTCGCAGGATCACGGCAATCGCATTGCCTCGGAATCCCCAGGCAGCTCCCATCGCCATCAGGAACGAGACGATCGACATGTCCGGTCGGCGATGGGGCGTCCGCAGTATCCCGTACAGCGGATGGTCTCGGGCGAGTTCCCGCCCCCCATCCGCTCGGCGTCGCCAGAGTTTGGGAGGCGTCTTGGCGAAGTCCTCGGCGATGACCCGAACGCAGGCGTAAACGGTCGCCACGCGCATGGCCGTAGCGTCGTTGACCTGGACGCCGGCCGAACTCTGAGGCCCACCGAATAGTCCAACGAGAGTGTCGCTCGGGTTCTGGGTGCTGCCGAGGGTTGACTTGGCGCGGCCCATTCCGACGAGCGGAAGGAATCGGCGCCAGAACGAGGCATCTGCCATACCCATCAGACAACGATCAAACCGCGGTCTTCATAGACCGATCGGCCGCGCTGAGGCTCAGGGTTCAGGCTCATGAGGTGAGCGGCGTTCAGCATTGCCATGAACGGATCGATCTTCCCGTAGCCGGATGCGGAGCGTTCAACCAAGACTGCTGTCGACGTCTGGCGGATCCGCGCGTTGCCGACGCACCACGCCATCATCGGCGAACCGGAATGTGAGAACGTTCCGTCGAGCAGTTTCCGCTCCACCGTCTTCTGTGCGCCCATCAACCTGATGCCCTGCGCGACACCGGTCAGCAGCTTGTTGTCCTCGGTGATCTCGATCTCCGCGAGCGCGTCAACCGCACCACCGACCCCTGCCGGATCCGCGCCGACCATCGCCAGCAAACCGCTGTCCTTGATCCGCCCCACTGTTTCGCAAAGCCAGTTCAGATCGTCGGGCAACTGTTCGACGACCGTTAGATCACCGTCCCTTTCGAAGTCCCGATACTTCGGCTCATCTGCCTTTCGGCGCTCTATACCGGCTGGGCTGATCAGCGCATGGCACCAACAAAGCCAACGGCGCGTGTCGATCTCCCGGCCGATGATCGCAACGCCGAAGAGATCATCCAGACCGCCGCCGTCGATCCCGACCGTCACCACCTCCGACCAGTCGAGCAACGCATCAAGGGTCAGTTCCGGATCCGCGGCGCCCGCCCAGTGAGGCGCGCCAGCCCAGCCCTTGACAGCAAGGGTTGTTTGGATTTCGACGTTCAGGTGTTTTGCAAGGAACCCCTGCCGGGCACCTGGGTCTGTCTCGCCCGCTAGGTTCGCCTCCTTGAACCTATCGACCAACAGTTCCGTATCGACTGACTTGCCTAAGTTCGGGTTCGTTACATAGAAGTTCTCCGGCTTTAGATGCTCCTCCCTTTGCAGCATCTCGGGCGGGAACTCATATATTACTGGTAAGCTTCGCTTGTCCTCGATCCGTCCGTCACGGACAGCTCGGAAGTAATCCAACTTCTGCTTGAACACCCCTGCCGGCGGCTCGTCCGATTGCGTTGACGAGTAGATGACGAACCCCTCCGGCCGCGACATGAGTCCGCCAGTGGCCTCCCGCAACATGTTTGCGGCGTTCGCTCGCTTGCCAAACAGCCAGAGCTCGTCGACCAGGACACCGGCGGCCTTCTTGCCGCTGACCGTCTCGCAGTCGGCCGCAACCACCTTCAGCGTCGCTCGGGTTTTCCTATGCGTGATCAGCTTCAGATGAGGCTGAACATGCATCAACGTCTGAAGGTCCGGATCCGCTGCGATTGCATCCCTGGCCGGGTTGAAATCGTTGTCGGCGACCTCCTTCGTGGGAGCCAGGATCAAGAACTCGTTAGAGGTTCGCCAGTTCTGCAACAGGGCGGTCAGCATGATGCCGGCGGCGTTCGTGCTCTTAGCGTTCTTCTTCGACACCAGGAGCAAGAACTCGCGTATCAGTCGGCGACCCATCTCGGCGTCATAGGCGCCGAAGAGAACCCTCGGCAGGTCAAACACCCAGGGCAGGCACGCTTCACCAAAGGTCGGCTCGCCGGGCGCGTCGACAATCCGCAGCCCCCGGAGAATCCTAAGCGCTGCCTCCGCTTGTTCCGGAAACAAAGCAGGGCAGGGGACCAGGCTTTCGCCGGCAACGATCCGTCGTTCCCAGTCCGGACACGCCGTCGACCAATCCATCAATTTGAGTTGTCGACCGCCAGCATCGGGCCCTGCGGCACCGGATAACGCTCACCCTCAGCCACTCGGTCGGCTTCTCGCCTCTGTCGCTCCTTCTTGCCCTCCGGCTCCGGCTTGCCTCGTCGTACACGGTCGTCAGCGCCAGCCACCTGCATCTTCTGATCCAGGTGCTTCATCGCCGTGACGTTCCCCTTCTTGGCCGCTCTCTCCAGTCGGACCAGGTTTTCGACCATCTTGCGAGCGCGGCCGGTCTTCAACTCCTCCCGGAAGTGTTTGCGCAGCGTCACGTCCGAGCAGCCGACGGCGCGAGCGATGTCGTCATCGGAGACACCCGCTGCGGACGCCAACATCACCTTTTGACGGAGGGCATTCGTCACCCTGAACTCGGGACGACCCATCCGCTTCCCTGGCTGCTCCTCCGACATTCTTGCCCGATTCCGACCTAAGCCCGGATTTCCACCAGAGGAAAAAATGTGCGCGTGACGGGGGCGGTGGTCATGTCTAGAGCGGCCCTCTGAAGAATAGAACCCCCCTTACCCTTGCATCGAAGATCTTCAAACGGAGGCGTGCTATCTTGCTGCACGGGCGCGATATCCTTTCGACACATGGCACGATCCGCATAGAGCCTTGCCGTTATCGACGTCGTACTTGGCTCCACCGTCTTTCAACTCGACGATATGGTCCGCGAACAGCCGCTTGCCGGTCGCGCCGCAGTCCTGGCAGCAGCCGCCAGCGCGCTTGATCACGGCCTTCGCCCAGGCCTTGTGCTCGGGCCTTCCATAGTGGTCATCGCGGACCTTCGGTGGAGGAGTGAGCCGGGACGGCGCCTTGGTCCCCAGCCGGTTGCCGACGGTGCGCAACGTATGGCCACTCCCGCTTTCGCTCACTCTGAGTGAATTATTCGGTTGCCCCTGTGCTCACTCTGTGTGAATATAGAGCCAATGGAGGGCGCGATGCAGGTTCGGATCACCAAGGAAGCTGACAAGGAAATCCGACGCATCGGCCCGGCTGGTAAGCGGATTGCAGCCAAGATCCGGCAGTACGCCGCGGACCCAGAAAGCCTGGCGAACAACGTCAAGTCGCTGAAGGGCAGCAGCACACTGCGGCTTCGGGTCGGCGACCACCGAGTGATTTTCGAGATCGAGGGCGATACGATGATCGTCCTGAAAGTGCGGACACGAGGCGAAGCCTATGACTGACACCGTCACGATTAGCCGAGTTGACTACGACGCTATGCAGGAACGCCTGCAGGCGTACGAAGCCCTGCTCGAAGAGCTTCAGGACGCCCGGGACCTCGCCGCCGCTGCCGAGCGACGAAACGACGAAACCATCCCGTTCGAGATGACCGAGCGGATGCTCGACGGCGAGAGCCCAGTCAGGGTTTGGCGCGAGCATCGCGGTCTGACTGCGCGCAGCGTAGCGCAGAAGGCGGGACTATCCTCGCCCATGATGACCGCGATTGAGACGGGGAAGCGCATTCCGTCGCTGCCCATGGCCCGGGCAATCGCGGCGGCTCTCGACGTCGGGCTCGACGACCTATTCCTCGACGCGAGCCCATCCAACGAAGAGGGGTCGTGATCCGCCTACATACCCACCCCCTAAACGCAAAGCGCCCGCCGTCTCTCTCGGCAGGCGCAGTTCTATCCCTGCGCAGATATAGGTCAAACTCTGCCCGTCGTGTCAATAGTCCCGTAGATGGTAGACAGGCTCGATCGCCTCTAGAGCCCGCACAAGCCGCCCCATCAGTACCTGTCGCCGCCATCCGCTCTTCCCGCCGAGTTTGCTGATCGACCGCCCGTGGCAGCACACCTCAATCGCGGTGAGTCGGCACTCCTCTGGCATCGCGGCGACGGCTTTACGGTAGGTCTGAAGGGCGATCAGCTGATACTCGGGTAGTCCGCTCATCGGGCTGCGCCGGATGATCAAGAGCGGGTCATGCTCGCTGGCGCCACAGACGCCCCGGGCCCAATCGCCATAGAGTCCGTTTCCCGCAGCGTGCTGTAGATCCGTGATCAAGCCTCGCGCGCGATAGGTATCTATCGGCATGGTCACGACGTGGTGCCGCTGCCCCGCACGATCGGCTGGCACGGAGTAGATCTCGGTCTCGTCGCCGTGCTGTGCCTGCCAATCAAGGGGATCGGAGGTGCGCGCGCGGTCGGCGTCGGCCGCAGCCTTGATCTGACGAGCCGCTTCCCGTTCCGCTTCGGTGCTGAGCAACAGTTGCCGGTGGATGCGATCACTCGGCCCGAACCTTGCCAACGGGTCTGTGAGCACTGTCTTGGCCTCACCGCCGGCGTATCCGTCGCGATCGAACACCTCCGTTTTCCGTGGCTTGCTCAGCGCAGCCTCCATTGCCGGTTGCCCGTCACACCTCCGTCGCGGCATCACGGGGCTGCCGCGCGTTCGCACAACAGCCCCGTGCGGACCATCGCTTGGTCATGCGTGGGCCACCGCGCGTCCCGGGGCGCTCCCGTCCAAGGCGCGCCTTCCCTGGCCTGTCCAGGACCGCCAGACCCGACCGAGCCTTCGCTCCACGCGCCAGGCCTTGGGTTGACCGCCTCTCCAGGCCATTCCTGGTCCGGCCGTGCCGTGCCGGTCCACAACTGCCGTGGCTTCCAAGCCGCGACATTGCGGGCCTATCCTTGACCGCCTTGCCAAGGCCTTCGGTTACAGACCAAACCTTCGCTCGCCGCGCCACTACGCTGCCGCCTTGCCTTGTCTGACCCGACCCCGCCGCGCCATCGCTTCCATGAGCGCCACGCATCGCCGCTCCCGACCTAGCCACGCCGGACCGCGACCGCCATTCCAGGCCCGTCCTCGGCAGGCCTATCCATGCCATGCCGCGTCGCGCCACGCCCTCCCCCACCGCAACCGCCCCACCCTGCCTGGCAACGCCAGTACAATCCTTTGCATCCTCCGCCATCATGAACGGAGGGATCGTCTACTTGGCCGCCAAACCATGCCGCTCCAACCGACCCTGGGCCCGCCTGAGCCGCCTTAGCATGCCGTGGCACACCCAACCCCTCGCAGCCAAACCTTGACCGCCGTGGCCCGTCTTGCCACGCCCCGACAATCGCATCCGCGACCGCCGCTCCTGGTCTTGCCACGTCCGACCTAGCCATGTCGGGCCTCTTCGCAGCCGCCTGAACTCGCCTATCCTCGGCCCACCACAACCGGCCTTGCCGCTACCGCCTCGACCGGCCTTGCCCAACGTTACCTCCGCGCGCCAATCCTTCGCTCGGCCGCCAGGCCAATCCAGTCCTAGGCTAGCCGGGACTTGACAGCCTGACCCGACCTTGTCGCTCCCGGCCCCGCCGTGTCAGGCCAGGCCTCACCTCGACCGCCTGGCCAAACCGCTGAGCGCCTCACCCAGCCCTGCCTCTCCTTTTCGGGCCGCGCCTTGACCGCCATTCCCCACCTCGCCGCGCCGCACCTTGTCGTGCCATGTCACGCCCATCCTCGACCGCCGGGCCGCGCCACACCCCGCCTTGGCATTCCTTCGCAATCCGCTGCATCCCCTGCCACGCAGACAGGGGGATCGATCTACGCCGGTGCTCCAGCGCCCTCGACTGCGCCGTTGCCCTTCGACCGGCCCCGCGACTTGCTCGGCCTTTTTGCCTCTTCCTCTTTCTCGCGACCGCGCCGCACGATTTCCTCTTCGTACCAAGCCAAGAGTTCCTCGCTTTCCAAGTCATGGCAGACGGGACTGGCTATCGCCTCATCCTGGGTTTGCATGCCGCCCTCGGACACGATCGCCTTCCAGTTGGGCTCGTGTTCATCGACAATGTCCCACAGGCCATAGTTGCCGTGGCCCTTCTGCTGCCGGAAATCGCCTACGCCCATAATGAAGCCAGCGTTCGTCAGGAGCGCCGATATGGTCTGCGCCGTGAGGATAGGTTTCACGAACCGGATCGTGACTTGCGTTGCCCACCTGTTCAGAATGGCTCGCGTCCGGATGTCTGGTGTTCGCGCCTGATCGGCTTGCCTGACCACGGACATAAACAGCCGCGGAGTTCCCCAAACTGGAACGGTCTCGTCGGCAACGTAGGTGAGCCGACCAGTTGCGGCCTTTGTCGCTTTGCCCGGGACGTCGATAGCAACGTCGGAGATCGCACGCTTGAAGCATGTCGAAGGCAGGTAAAGACGCGTCGGGTAATTGGAGCCGACCCGCACCCTGTACATCGAGTTCCGGAATTCCGACACCGGGTCGTGCTTCAGATTAACCGCCTTTTCTGAGGCATTTAGCTTGCCCCGAGGCAACAGCAGTTCCCGTTTCGCCTTCTCCGAAACAGCGTTGTAAATCAGCGGCGTCCGGCCAAGTATCCGGTAAGTCACCTCGCCCTGCTCAAGACGCACGACGTCGATGGTGACGGTCTCGTCCTGCTTTTTCGGTGTCCGTGCCATGATGATCTGCTCCTTTCGCTCGTGACTGCGTTCACGCCGTCGCCTGCGGCGTCGAAACCCGGGTTGTGATCTCTCTTGCGATGGCGTCGATGCGCTCGACCTGGTCATCAACACCCAGGACCGCTGCTATCGCCTTAGCGCGCTGAACAGCCGCGACGACGCGCTCCATCTCGTTGACGATCGCGGCGCGCGCTTGGTCCGCTTCTGTGCGGACGTTCGCGATGTTGCGGTATCCGGCGGCCTTGGCGTCCGCTTCCGGATCCCGGACGTAGGAGGGAACGCGGACATCGATCTTGTGGACGGTGTGAATGACCCGAACGCTCCTGATGAGCGCGCGGGCCTCATCCAACCGACGCAATCGCGCGGCCTCCGTGTCGTCCCAGGTGAAGTGCCGGTGTAGCGGACTGTTGGGTTCCCGCGCCGCTAGGACGACGTCCTCTGGCAGGAGTCTTCCGTCGTCACGCTCAAGCGCCTTGAGCGCTATGGCCACATCGGTCATCAGTCCTTCCTCCTCACCACGAGTTGGTCCGTCTGTTCCGGGCCGCTTCCATCGTCGGGTTTCGTCAACTTCCGCCGGCGCTTGACCCGCTTGCAGAGGCCAGGGTCGCGCGCGATGCAGTCGGTCCTTCTCCCGCGAACTGTGGCATCACCGGACCGCAGCATCCGTTTGCAGACGCGGCACCTGACCTGGTCTTCTGGCGACCACTTCGCCGGCGTCGGCGCTGCCCGCATCAGCCGTCTGAGCGCGGCCGCCGTCATGCCTGCGGTTCCCCGTCTGCGAGAAGCCGGTTGCGGATCGCCGCCGTATGACCTGCGAGGGCGGGATCGGCCTGCAGCAGGTGCGCAACCCGTGCTACGGCATTCCTTACCGTCGTGTGATCTCGCCGGCCGAAGGCAATGCCGATCTGCCCTAAACTGCACAGCGTCAGTTCCCGCGCCAGGTACATCGCGACTTGGCGCGGTCGGGCGATGTGGCGCGCCCGGCTCTTGCCGTCCATGGTGCCGCTTTCGACACCGAATTCGGAGGCCGCAGCCCTCTTTATTGCCTCAATGGTGGGGATCATCGGGCACCGCCAGTCGCGGCGTTGCCAGGCCCAAGAAGTCCCTTCCGCGCCGCGGCGATCGCCCGCTCGAGGTCTTCCGGCGACGCCTGTTCCCCCGCCAGCAAATCGGCTTCGCGCCCGTACTTCACCGCCCCCCAGAGCGTGTTGCGAACCTTCCATGTCTCCCCCCAAAGCGCCGGCAGGCAGTCCAGCACAGCCCTAGGGAGGGGATAGCTCGTGTACTGCGCTTTGGTCATCGCGTCCCGTACGGCACTTGCCAACGCCCACGCAGGCAGGTGACCGAGCGCGTCACGATAGACACGCGTCAGTGCCTCAATGTCGCCCCTGACCCCGAAGGCCCGGCCCCATTCGGCGACCGCGTCCATCACCTGCGCGAACTCGACAGCGTCAGTCGGGCGGAGCTTCGTCTCGATCTGCTTCAACAACGCGGAAATCGCCGTCAACGATATCCCCGGCGGAAGCACCCGGTCGTGCGTCGCGCTGCTGACCCGGATGTACGGGATCATCGAGACCCAATCCGGCCATGATGGCGCGACGATCGTCTTCGGCAGTGCGGACAGGCTTTCCATGGCGGATCGCTCCATGTGGTGGGCCGGCAGGAGGGTCCAGTTCGTCTTCCCAACAGCCCTCGTTAAGCCAGGTCGCGGGGTAGGGGATGAAGCGGCTCTCCGTGCCCTGCGAGCGCCAACCTTCAAGCGAGACGGTGAGCCCCCGCCGCAGTTGCTCCGGTGACGCCCTTGCCAGCGCCTTCCGGTACGCCCGCACTGCCGCCTGCTTGGCTTTCTTGCGTGGGTACGCCTGCCACCAATCGTCGAACCCGGCTGGCATCGCGTCGGATGTCAGCGAACGCGAGCGTGAGCGAGTCACCGAAGGTGACGACTCTGGTTCGGGTTCGGGTTCGGGTTCGGGTTCGGGTTCGGGGGGCGGTTTTGCGTCAAACGCGGGATGGGCTTTCGATAGCCTATCGATTGTGTTGTCGATCAGGTCCTTGCTGGTTTTCCAGGATCTATCGCTAAGTTCCTTGAAAAGATGTAGCTTTTCGCGGCAATCCGGCAGCTTCGAAGCAATCTTGATCGCCCCCAATGCGTGCTTCGGGTTGGTGAAGGGGTCGTGTTCGAGGAAATCGATGATCCTGACCATGTCCTCCTGTCGATCGAACGCGATCAGATTGACTTCGCATAGGCTATCGAGACGCGTTCGAATGGCTCTCTCGGTCCAGCCGAGATCGGTTGCTGCGTATCCGATGGGCAGCGCGAAGCACCCGACGCTGTTGTTGTGAACGCACGTGTGGAGGTAGATGTAGAGCAGGCGCTCGCGATCATCCTGCAGCCGCTTGAACTTCTTGGAGCGCCAAATGGTCGTTGCGATCTTGCCGTAATCCCGCACGGCTCATGTCTCCATCAACGACGCTGAATGCGCCGGCACGAAGTTTTCGGAGATGATGGGTGAGCGGGGCATCACAGCAGTGCCCCTGTGGTGGCCGCTGCAGTCGCTGTCGCGTCCTGCTGGGCCCAGATCTCCGCCGGCAGGTTGGCGCGCAGCAGCGCCGCGGCTGGATAGGGCGAGACGCTATTGCCGCAGCACGCGATCTGCGCGGTCTTAGTCAGCGGCTTGCCCTCAAACTCGGGGTCGATGACGTAGGAGTCGGGGAACCCTTGGGCCCGGAAGAGTTCGCGCGGGGTCAGCATCCGCATGCCGATGTCGGCGATCTCGTAATCTGTGCCTTCGATCGTGACGACGCCGAAGCGGTCCTTCGACAGAACCGTGTGCAACGGGTCGCGCGGATCCTGGCCGCCGCCAGTGCCGTAGTACTTCATCAGGAACGCCCGCACTTCGCCGAAATGCACGCCACCCCTCTGGCCGCCCGCACAGATGGTCGGCACCGGTCGGCGGTGGTCACGACCGTCCTGGTGTTGGCGCATGACGAACAGGTGGCTGGTCACCAGCGCCTGCTGCGTACCCCTCGAGGTGATGGTGCTGACCGGTTGCCCCATTTGCCGCCCGGTCACGTGGTTGCCGTTGTGCTGGGCCATAAAGGCGGCGACGAGCGCATGCTTCTGGCCACCCGCAACGACAGTGCCGAGCGGGCGATCGAGGTCCAGCGACCGCGGCGCCTGACCCGCACGCTCGCCATAGCCGGTCTGGATGAGGGTAGGCGCCAGCAAACCGAATTCGTTGGAACCAACGACCGTGCCTAACGGCTCTTCCAAGCTGTGCTCGCCGCGTCCACGCTTGCGCCCGTTCTTGCATCGCTCACCGTGCGCGACGCGGACCACAGACGGCGCCACCAACGCCAATTCGCCCCGGTGCGCAGCCGTTATGGTCCTGAGCGGCTCATCGATAGGATGGACGCGCGTGTCGCCGGGATGCGTCACCGGGACGATGAACGGATCCGGGGAGTCGAGAACGAATCGGCGGATGCCACGCGCGATCCGGGCCTGCGTCGCCTCAGCCAGAGGTCGCTTGCGCTCGAAGATCGATGGGCACGGTATCGACCAGTCGATGATCTCGGCCGCCGTCCGATAGGGGGCGAGGCCGGGCCCATGGGTCGGCGCTGGCCAAACGATCGGCTGACCGTCACAGCGCGCCACGACGAACAGGCGCTTTCGGATCGTCGGCGCGCCGTAGTCGCAGGCCGCCAGCTCGCGCCACTCGACCCGATAGCCGAGCTTCTTCAGACCTTTCACCCAGCGGCGGAACGTCAACCCACGCTGAACTGGGCAAGGCCGTCCGTCTTCCAGCAGCGGCCCCCAGTCGCGGAACTCGGCGACGTTCTCCAGGCATATCACGGCTGGCTGAGCGCGCTGCGCCCAGAGAACAACGACCCAAGCCAGGTCGCGGATGTGGCGCTTCAGCGGCACGCCGCCTTTGGCCCGAGAATGGTGCGTGCAATCGGGGCTGAACCAGGCCAGCGCGATCGGCCCGCGCTTGCGGATGTCCGCCGGATCGACCTGATAGATGTTCTGGCAAAAGTGCTCGGTTTCCGGGTGGTTCGCCCGGTGCATTTGCAGAGCCTTCGGATCGTGGTTGATCGCGATGTCGGGCGATCGGCCCAGCGCCCATTCGATGGCCAGCGAGGCGCCCCCACCGCCGGCGAAGTTGTCGACGATCAGCCCGCCCATGATCAGCCGGCCTCCCGACCGTAGGCGTCGACCTCGTTCTGCATCGCTTCGATGAGCCGCCTCAACGTCGGCCGACTCTGGACGAACGGGTGGACGATGCTCTTTTGCTGGCGCACCTCGCCGAAACCGGCGGTGAACTCCGCGTCGGTCAGGGTCCCTTTCAGCCGGTTGCACGTGTAGCAGGCGGCCGCAACGTCATGCGGCGTGCGTCCGTCGGGGGGAGGCCTGAAGCGCGATCTGGGGCGTTTGTGCTCGATCGTCGCCGTGTTCGGCACTCCGAACTCCAGGGTCATCGGCCGGCCGCAGAGGTAGCAGCGGCCTTCTTGATCGAGGAAGAGCCGCCGGATCTTGCGCGAGCGCTGGGTCACTGCGAGGGCCACTGCACGGGCATGTCGAGCCCGAACACCGGTTTGCCAGAACCGCGGAATTCTCCGATTTCGTGCACAACGCCCACGCTGTCCGCCCAGCCGGGCAGTTTCGCCACGATCAGCGAGGTCGCCGCCAGCATCAGCGGCCCGTCCACGCGCAGCCAGACGCCATGGTCCAGCGGGTCGATACGGCCGCGCACGGCGATAGGGTGCGTGTGCGCGATCGGGCAATAGATGTTCAGCCCGCCACGGATCAGCGACGCCGCGACCGCGCACGCGTCTTCCCACGCCGGCTCGATGCCCTCCGGATACTTGGAGTACGGCGTCGCGAGATAGGCGAAGCCGCCGAGAGCCGCGATCTCACTTGGATCGAACGCTCGGAGACTACCGAGGGTCGTCGCGGCGTGTTGCTCATTAGCTTGCGTCATGACGCCTCCATCACGGTCTCAGCGAGCAGCGGTGCGTCACCGGTGATCCGACGCTTGGCCATCTCGCAGTACTGGGGATTGAGCTCGATCAGGATCGAATCCCGGGCCAGTCTTTCAGCGACAAGCCCTACGGTTCCTGCACCGCCGAACGGGTCGATCACGACGCCGTCGTCCGGGCATCCGAGCAAGATGCACCGCTCGACGAGTGCGGGAGGAAATGTCGCGAAATGCGCCTCAGCGGTGGGCACCGTCGGTATCGTCCAGACGCTGCGCGCGTTGCGGTGTGTCTGCTCTCCAGTCTTGGCATAGTCGCGCCACTTCTGAAGGGCAGTGTGCGGAGCATGAATGCCGCCAGAGTGTTCAACGCCCTCGTAGCGTCGGAGAGATCCAATGCGACGGTTGAAGGTACCAACCTCTCCGTTCGCCGGCAGCGTCTGCCCGTCATTCCGTCGCGGGTGCGCGTCGCCGGTGACGGGTTCGCGAAACGCATCCTGGTCGTAGAAGTAGGTCGCCGACTTCGTCAGCAGGAACAGCTTCTCATGCGCCGTTGTCGGTCGATCGGTGACGCTTTCCGGAAGCGGGTTCGGCTTGTGCCAGACGATCTCCTGGCGGACCCACCATCCGGCTTCCTGCAACAGGATCGCCAGGCGCGATGCCGCCAAGCATAGGTCTTTCGGCTTGAGGTTCGAATCCCTTGCCCGACCCGTACCCGACGCGATCTTGGGATGGTTGGTGATGCTGTTCCGACGCGACCCGCTTTTCGCCGGTACCTCTCTCTTACCTTGTGCGCCCCAGCTACCGGCGAACATGTCGCCGTAGTTCAGCCAAAGCGTGCCGTCGGCGCGAAGCACACGGCGTACCTCTTCGAACACAGCCACCAACGCTGACAGGTGCCCGCCAAGCGTCGCCTCAAGCCCAATTTGTCCGTCCACCTGATAGTCCCGCAGGTGCCAATATGGTGGCGACGTGACCACGCTGTGCACGCTCTCTGCCGGCAGCGTCGGCAGGATCTGGCGGCAGTCGCCTTGGAGGATGCGAACGGTCACCCGCAGGCCTCCACGGCTTCGAACTTACCGACCTCGTTGCCCCAGGCCTCGAAGCCGTCGCGCTGCTGGCGGGCGAAGAGCTCGCACCGGCGCTGACCCTCGGTGAGCGCGATCAGGTCGTCATAGGCTTTGTCGGGCTTGCGGCTGTGCTCGCGGACGGGCGCCACGACGAGGTTTCGCACGGAGTTGCTGGTTAAACGCGGCTCGCCGATAGCCCCAATGAGGAAGAGTTCCGCAGCGCTTCGGAGCACATACCCGGTGCCAAACTGCCAAGCACGATCCGCGCGGCTCCGCTTCGCCCAAGCTCCGGCCGTGATGAACTTAAACCGCCACGCCGCCATGACCTCGATTGCCACCGGCAGCATCGGTGCTGTTGCCCACAGCCAGAGCAGGCAATCACCGCGCGCCAGCATGTGGACCGGCAGCGCCTTCAACTCATCGAGGTTCATCGTGTCGTAGTGGCGGGCAGCAGATTTGCCGGCGCCCTTGTCGCTCCAGAGCATGTAGCGCCACGGCGGATCCGCCATGATGGCGCCGTATGCCAGAGGGGTGAGGTCGCCGAAGGGCCAGGTCATGCTGCGACCTTCCTCGCGCGCGTACCACGCCGACGCACCGTCTCGCCTGCTTTGCGGACAGCGTTGATGACGGTTTGCTCGGCGATCGGAAGACGTTCCGCGATGAGTCTGGCCGTTAGCCCGTCGTCGACGTAGAGGCGGACCGCGGTCTCACGGATTAGGGGATCGTCTGCGGCACACTGGACGCGTGCGAATCCAGCTTCGCGGCACCATCGGGCTACAGTTCGATCAGGGACACGCGTCTGAGCCCCTATCGCCGATACCTTCCAGCCTCTCGCGCGAAGGCTGACGGCGAGGTCCCTGATTTCTGCGGCGTACCTCATGCCGCCCTCTCTCGCGGGGCGTAGACGCGTCGGCGATGGTCCTCGCACCATGGGTAGCCTGGCACGCAGGGCGCACCGCAGAAGCTCCATTCGCCCTTCTGTCTCGGGTCCCCGTCGATCCATCTGCATCCGTCGGGGTTGCGATCGATCTGCTGTGGCGGGGGCGGCTTCTTCGCTGCCCTTGCCGCGCGGCGCGCATCACCGAGTTTTCGATTGACGATGCCGGCGACGACATTGCGGCTGCAACCTATCGTCTCGCCGATCTCGCGAAACGAGAGTCCCTTCTCCGCCAATTCGAGGATCCGCGCGTTCCGCTCGGCCAATGTGGCGGTCATGCCAGCTCTGCCCCCACCATGCGGGACAGCGCGACACCCTTGATCTCACAGGGCGGGAAGCAGCACGGGTGCGCCCCCCAATTGGCCGTGTGCGGTGGTCCGCCTTCGAGGAAGAGCAACCGCCCGTCGTTGGTCCGTAGCCAGTCGACGGACGCGTAGACGTGATGCGGATCCTGCGTCTCGCGGTTCTGCCGCTGGTTGGTCATGGGCCGCGGGATCTGATTGATCAGCCGCTCGGTCCGTTCCCAGACCTCTTGGATGTCGAGCTTGATCAGTGTGTCGTCCGGCAACGCCCGTTGCGGATAGTAGTTGCTGACACCAATCACCCGGTCATCGGCGACGAACACCCGGTACTCGACCGGATAGCTGTCGATAATCCAGGCATCGATCCACGGCCGCCGGTGCACGACCATGGTCGGCTTGCCGTAATCCGACAGCAGGTCGTAGGCGCGCGGATCGTCGATCGTGAACCAGCGGTCGATCTCCCGGTGCCACCGATGCCAGCCGGCGGACATACGCCCCTTCAGGCACGTCGATGCGCAGTGGTCCCAGCGCATGATGTGGTTGGCCCGCTGTGCGTCGTAGACTGTGTCGAAGAATGTCGTCAGATCCGCCTCGATCCGCGGGTCGCCGCTATCGAAGTCGATCAGCGTCGCTACCGAGATCTCGGCGACTTCCTCGGCGGGCACATAGCTGACCCCCGCGTCCTCGCAGACGTCCAGCCATTCGGCCAGAGAGACGGTGTTGAAGCCCTCGGACATCATGCCGCCCTCCGCCGGTTCAGCACCTTGTTGCGGTACTCCGACGCCTCGTAGGCGAGCATGCAGAGCCCGTCCGCCTCGTCGCCATTGACGGGATCCCAGCCGTATCGGCGACACATGTCGATGACGTCGGATTTCTGGGGGCGGCCGTGCCCGACAAAGTGTTTGCGGGCCGTCTGGGCATGCGTCGCATAGAGCCGCAGCGGATAGCCGTCTTGCCGGTTGCGGTGGCCCCAGCACATCTCCACGACAGCAGCCCGGCCGAACTGCCGGTCGACGGTGTAGACCGTGGTGTTCTGGCGGTTGGCTTTCGGCAGAACGGGCGCCTCGAACACCAGCCAGGTTGGCCGGAACACGATAAGCATGTCGGCCAGCCAGCGTGCGAGGTCGTCGTAGTGGTAGCCCCAGTCCGGCGCATGGGTCTTGAAGGTGGCGTAGCCCGAACGCAGCCCGTCCCAACGGTGCCCGCGGGCTTCGAGCTCGCCGCCGGGCCAGGCAGCAATCGCCTCGTCGGTCGCGTGCGCCCAGCCAACGGTCTTGGCCAGGTCGAGGCAGAGAACCCCGCACATCAGAGGTGCTCGTCCTCGTCGAACTCGCCGTCCACCTCGTCTTCTTGGTCTGCCCAGCCCGTTGGTCCGGCAAAGCCGTCTTCGAGCTCGCTCGTCCCCTGGACCACTCCGGACAGCAACAGCGGTTGGGCTCGTGCCCGTACGGCAGACGGAAGTTGGTACTCGCGCCTAGGTTGCTGATCCCAAGCGACTTCCTTGCTGCAGGGTGTTAGCCGATAGATCGATTGGCCGCCCTGGTACACGGGCTCCAGCATCTGCCCATCAAAGAGGGGCTCTATCTGGCAGAGCGAAGTGCCGAACCGCTGCACCTCCGCGATCCGACCGACCATGGTGCAGTGGCCCATGATCTCAACGATGGCATAGTCGCCGTCCGGCAGGTCGTCAGGGCCGCGCTCGCGGCCTTTCTGGTCGATCGTAGGCGCGTCCATCAGGCGGTGCCCGCCTGGCCGCGCTGTTCCGCACTACGCTGCGTCGCACCGCCGTGGTGCCCACGCTTCCAGTAGTCGTACTCCTCGGCTTGCCTGTCGGGATCGAAGGGGTTGCTGTCGAGGGGCTCACCGGCTAGGCCGGCCTGCACGCCCCTCTGGTTGGCGTCGTGAAGGCGCCCCTCAGTCGCGGCTGTGTCCTGGCCATTGCCCGACGGGGTCGCAGATGCCTTGTCGGCTGCCTTAGGCCTGCGGCCGCGGGGCTTCTTCACTGCGTCCCCGCTCTTGCCGGCGCCCGCGGTCATCTCGCGGGTCAACGCGGCCTGGGCGTCGTTCCAGCCAGCCGCCCAGTTCTCATGCAGAACGAACTGCACCTGGCGGTTGTACGGGTTCTTGGACAGATTCTCCCCGGCCGCCCCGGCTTTCTCGCCCTGGTGGTAGGCCGTGGCCTTCGCCTCGTCGCCCGTCCCGTCCGCAGGCGTCGAGACGTTAGCGGCGGTGTTGTCGTCGGACCTGTTGAGCGGCCAGTCGCCTAGGGTGAGTTGATGACCGAGGGGGACGCCAAGGAGTTTCAGGTACTCGATCGTGTTCCTGAACTTCAGTTTGAGTTCTTCCGGGTCTCTCTTTCGCAGCTTGAGCGCGTCGGCTATCGACTCCTGGTCCATGCCCGACTTTTTCGCGTGTTTGAGCGCGGCTCTGTAGACGCCGTTGGCCGATTTGAAATCATCATGAGCCTTGTCCTTGTCGCGCTCCGCCTTGACGATGGCGTCGATTATCACCCCTTTCTCTTCGTCAGTGAGCGCCGCCGGCGCGTCGTCGCTATGTCTGCGTGCCATCCGATCATCTCCCCGATGGTCTGAGAGCGGCGAAATCGCGGGCCCGCTCAGTCCCGCCCAAGTTTCAGGTCACGTGTTTGCGGCGCGGGTAAAGCGTCGGCGCCGAAGTAGGGGATGCGCCGCGTTGGTTGCCGGCGACGAAGGACGACAAGGAGGAAGGTCCCGTTGACGCGGCGCTGGGCAACCTCGACCTTGCCTTGGTCATAGGCCCAGCGGGCGTGCTCGATGCTGATCGGGCCGTCGAGGAACTCCGCCCATACCCACTCTGCGTCGGAAAGCGGGTCGACCTGCCGCAGTTCCCAATGTGCGATCGGCGTCCATTGGCCGACTTCGAGGCAAAGGAAGCTGTCCTTGATCGCCACCGTGTCCGTACCGTCGGCCATCAGTCTCGCGCCTCGCGGATGGCCATCAGGCCGTAGGACCGGTGAACCGCCCCGTAGCGGTACCCTTGCAACGTCCAGCCAGCCCAGACGTAGGCCTCGGCGTGCTTCCAGCGGATGTGCCGGATGAGGAGGTCGGTCACTTAGCGGCCCTCTTCCAACGGCAGAAGCGGTCGTAGAACCGCCTGGCCTTGGCCTTGTGGAAGTCCGAGATCCGCGTGTGGAGCCCGAACATCCACCACGCCCAGCCCGCCGCGACCTCGAGCCAGTATTCCTTTGAGGTCACGGATTTCTTGCTCGAGCCTTTCGAGGCGCTCATAGGCTTCTATGTCCTCGGCGCTGCCGATCTCCGGCGACGAAATGAAGGCATCAAAACTTGGGCCCCAGTGCTGCCGCATACGCCGCAGATGCCAACGCGCAGGCGTCTGACCTCGCAGCCAGGCCTTGGCCGTGCTGATCGACACGCCCCAGAACCGGGCGATGTTCTTGCCCCACGGCCTTTCGTGGTTCTGCCGTAGCCAAAGGGCCACGGCCTGCCCGTCATCATGGTCGAGCGTTGCGAAGGTCACGTTTTCTGACCTTTTTCGGTGTCGATCGGACAAGATTCCTGCCCCCTGTCTCTGCGATCATCGGATCGCTTTGTGGGAGCAGATCGATGCCTGGACTGCAGCAACACGCCGGACCGGTGCGCCAACACCGGACCGGGCTTGGGATGGTGGTGCGGTGCCGCCGTGGGGACGGCAGCACCGCGTCGCCGCTGTGGGTGAGGCGGTCGAGCAGCGGCGATTGGGATAGCAACGCCGGACGTCGTCATGTGGACCCCGCCGGCTTCCGGAACGGCGTCAGTTCAACCTCGGGGCAGGGCTCGCCGTCGTGATAGTCAGACCAGTCTCGCGCCTGGATGCTGCGCTCGATCGCGATGTCGGCACACCCATCGCAGATGTTGGATTCCAACTCATCCTCGTAGATGAGCGGACGCCTACACTTCGAGCAGCGCGCGTTGTCCGTCATTGGTCACAGACCTCGAACGCAGCAGCGTCAGCAATCGAGACGCGGAACCCGGCGGCGTTGCGATGACCTCCGCCACCGTACATCTTGGCGACCTCGGAGACGTCCACCGCGCCCCACGCGTCGTCGGACCGAAGCGAGAAGACACGGCCCGCAGGTGTGTCCCAATAACATGCGGCAAATGGGGGAACCCACGAGCCGGCCAGCCCCTCGTCGACGGGCTGGCACATCAGGTTTGCGGCATCGGACGTCAGTGTGTACGGCAGGCTTGCCGCCGGAACCAGATGTCCGCCGATCACCAGTTTTCGCCGGCAGACCGCGACCAGCTCGGCGACGTCCTTGTGATGCTTTCGCTCGATGCCGACGCCTTCCTGGAACAGCCGCTCCGGGTCGGCTTTCATCAGCCCGTCCCACACCTCGAAATCGTAGGGGTAGGAGAAGACCGCGGCCTGGATTTCACGTGTGCCCGACAGCTTGAACTGCCAGAGATCGCGGTCCTGAATGTGCCAGAGCAACGGCGGCGGCTCTTCTCCGGGATGGAAGAAGTCCCAGGCGATCATCGCGCCCGACCTATCCATGTCGAACAGCGCTCCGACGTGCGGCATGTTCTGGCCGTAGCACCAACCGCGTACCGGGCCGCTCCAGTCCACCTGCGACTTAACCGGCGGGAGCCGCGCAAGATCCTCGGCAGCGGACTTATGGTGATCGAGCACGAGCAGGGAACTGGCCCTGAAGGACATCTCGGTCAGCACGTCATACTTGTACGAGAAGTCGACGAGGACGACGTCCTTGCCCGCTACGTCTGGCGGCGGATCCTGGTGGACGGCCGGATAGAACTCCCAATCCGGATGTGCCTTCCAAATGGCCCAAGCGGCGCTGAACCCGTCCGCGCAGTTACCGTGATAGATGCACAACGCCATGATTGAGCGCTCCCTATACGCGGCCGTGCTGCTGCTGTTGCTGGCCGGGCCGGCAGCCGCAGACGATCTCTGCAACAGCCCGGAACGCGCGAGCGGCGCGCCTCGCGTTGTTGACGGCGACACGCTGGCCTTTCCGCGCGCCGATCAGGGTGAGGACGTCGTCCGGCTTTGGGGAATCCAGGCCCCTGAGGACGAGACCAGCGCAGGCCAGGCCGCCGAGGCCTACGTCGAGCATCTTGTGGACGGCGCGACCGTTGCCTGCGTCTGGGCTCCGGACGGGCAGGACCTCGATCCGTGGGGTCGCATTGTGGCTGTGTGCTGCATCGACGGCCGCGACATCGCCGATGACCTCGTCGACGCCGGGCATGCCGCCGACTGGTCCGCCTACAGCGGCGGGCACTATGGGCGATGACAGGGACATCATTGCGCCGCCGCCGAGTGCCGCTTGGCCTTGAAGCGCACGATCTCATCGGCATGCTCGAAGCAACCACGACCCATCGCCCGCAACTCCTCGGCCTTCGCGTCCAGCTCGGAGTCCGTCATGTCGTAGACGTGCACTGCCACCTCCCGCCCGTCCCTGATGATTGGGTAGTAGAAATGCATGTGCTCAAAGCCCGGCAGCGTTGCTTGGGTGTCGATCTCATCCGCGGCCGAGCGATCGCCGGCCGCGTTCATGACCCGCCGCGCCTCTTCGCGCGTCGCCCGATAGGCTGCCTCCCGATAAAAGTCCCCGGCATCGCCCTGCGGCAGCCCGGCTTCGTAGTCCTGGCAGACCGCATGCGTGATCCATTGCAGGTCGAGCACGGTGCCGCGTTCGCGCATCTCGTCGAGCTTGCGCAGGATGGCGGCCCGGATGACGCGCGGCTTGCTCATGCCTCGCCTCCGAGATTGACGGCCAAGATGTCGTGGAAGCTGTTGACCTGGCCGATCAACCCGCGAACCTCGATCCGCTCCTCCGGCATCAGGCCGTTGGCCAGCAACTCGGGGGATTTGCAGTGCTCGACGTAGCGTCTAAGCGCGCCCAAGAAGTGCGTGGCCTCCTTGAACCCCTCCGGCTTAGGTGCCGTCACCCAGTCCGGAACTTCGGATTCTGGCGGTGTGCTCGACCGCTCCGGCTCGCGCGGCTTCCGCCCCATGTCGGCAAGCTTGGTGATCGTGGGTGGAGAGTCGCTCTCAACCGCAGCCTCGAACTCTTCGTCGGGGACGTTGGCGACGCGGACGGCCGTGACCTGTTGTCGTTCGGACATGCCGGCAGCGGCAGCGGCTTGTCGCTGGGAAGAACTGTCGCCACCGTCAGTTCTTCGATGTTCGCCCCGGCCATCGAACTGTTGCAGCAGCTCGCCGCACCGCCGGATGGCGCGGCTCCGAATGCGTGTCGCCAACTTGTGCAAAGACTCATCTTCGGACTGCCGGGCATAGCTCGCGAGCGCTTGCGCCTTGTTCGCCCATGTCCGGCATTCGTCCAGATCAGCGCAGTTGGCCAGTGCCACCCTCGCCGCCTCATAGGCCTGCGGCAGTCTCGCCTGCGCCACGTCGACGGAAGAGGGCAGCGCAGTCATGCCGCATTCTCCGTCGTCGGCGAAGCGGCTGTCGGAGCGGGGCCATAGATGTCTGGGCGCAACTCGTACCGAGACACGCGGCCGCCCGTTGCGCGCTCCACATCCAGTACGCGCTCCGCCGGCACTCGCGACCACTGCTGCACAGCCTGCGAAGTGACTCCGATCATTCGGGCCAACGCCGATCGGCTGCCGAGATGATCAATCGCCCGTTGTAGC
Source organism: Anaerolineae bacterium (assembly GCA_028285185.1). Lineage (GTDB taxonomy): Bacteria > Pseudomonadota > Alphaproteobacteria > DSM-16000 > Inquilinaceae > JACKIG01. The sequence goes on from JANQQD010000065.1 coordinate 89,549, forward strand.
GCTTCGTCCACGCTCTGCGATTCCGTGTTGTAAGGTGCGCTTGTCGCAAACTGTAAGCAGATCGCTAGTGATGAATCAAGTGCCGTGAAAGACACTCTTGCGATGGCTCGATCCCACGATGACACCGACGACATGGCAGGCCGCATCCGCTGGCGAATTCGGGAGCTTGGCCTGAGCCAAACCGCTATCGCCGATAGATTTGGCATTCGTCCTCAGGCCGTCTCCCAATGGGCCAGCGGCTCGACCAAACCCGAGGCTGCCAAGCTTGATCTTCTGGCACGCCTGCTCGGATGCTCTGTCACTTACCTGCTAACCGGCGAGGAAGTGCAGGAGGATGAGGACTGGGAGCGTGCTTACAAAAATGGAGAACCTGCTGGTAAACCTATACCGATAGTTAACTATATCACCGCTGGTCAATGGAGATCATCGGCCTCTGATTCCGACTATGGCGACGACGATAATGCCTGGCCAATATGGCTAGAAACTGATCAGCCCGCTAGCTCTGAAGCATTCGCGCTAGAGGTACGTGGGGATAGTATGCTGCCCACCTTTGTTCCTGGCGACAGAGTGATTGTAGATCCTGCAGTTGAACCACGCCCAGGCGATGTCGTGGTTGCATCTATTGAGGGTGATACAGAAGCGGTTTTAAGGAAGTACCGAGTCGTGGGGTTTGACAGTGAGCGCAAGCCAATCTTCGACTTAGTTCCGTTGAATGAGGACTATCCGGTGCTGCAGATCAACGAACGGCAACCGGGCCGGATCGTGGGCACTATGATCGAGCACCGACGGTATAGGCGCGTTTGAAAGCGTCACTTGTAATTGCTGCTTGACCCACGAAGCAAGCGTTGCTTACAATTCCTTTCATCGCCTTCGGGTGATAACGCTCCATGAGCGTTCCTCCCTGAACCTGGGCCGCTCCCGGGCGGCCCCTTCTTTCGGAGGGTGGGGTGAGCAGCAGTCTCCCGGAGATACCCGTAGGGGCAATCAGCGTTACGCCGATGCAGGCGGTGGCTGGCCCCAGTGGGGGGCAGTATGTCGGCGGCGAAGTCGTCGTAGCGTTCGATGGGTGGCTCGCTGTCAGCCTGGGCATACCGCAAAGCGACGGCAAGGCACAGGCGCTGGCTCGTCTGCTCGCCGCGGCCCCAAGCCTGCTGCGATGCCTGGAACGGTACGTGCAGGTCTTTGGCGACGATGCGGCTGCGGAGAACGAAGGATCGGAGGAGCACCAACTCGCCATTGAGGCAATTGCCGCGATCGAAGCGGCGCGGTCATGAAGGCGTTCAGATCCTATCTCGGCGAAGCCTTTGTCCTCGTCGCATTTCTTGTGAGCCTCTGTGTGCTGGTGGTCCTCGCCGACGCCGTGATGAACGGTGCGGCGCCATGAGCAGCAGCCACCTCGTCATGCTCGCGATCGCGGCGGCCGCATTCGGCGGAACGATCCTCGCCCACGCCGTGATGAAACTGGCGGGCGTGGGATGACCGGTTCAACGCCGCGCTATTTGATCACTGGCCAGTCGGTCGGTTCGCTCCTGACGATGGCGTGGACCCTCGGCCACTGGGGAATTCCGATCGTCGACATCAACGGTGATCGGATGGTGGTCGAGACGAAGATCTGTCGGACGATGCTGGCCACCGTCGGCTGCAGCATCGAACAGGTGCCGGCCGATGTCTGAGATTGTCCGCCAGGTCACCAAGCCGGGGATTTACCGGATGGCGTCGGCCGATTATCACGCGGATCCGACGCCGGTGCCGTCGCTGTCGAGCCACGTGGCGGCCGCGCTGGTTGACAAGACGCCGAGGCACGCCTGGGCACTGCACCCGCGGCTCAATTCGTTCTTCCAGAGAGAGCAGAAGCGGGAATACGACCGGGGCAGCGCAGCGCATGCACACCTGCTGCGCTCCGGCGACGAAGACGGAATCCAGGTCTTCGACGTCGACAACTGGAACAAGCACGACGACCGCCGGGCCAGGGACCTCGTTTACGAGCGGGGCGGGATTCCGCTGCTCTCCAAGCAGTGGGTCGAGGTCCAACGGATGGTTGAATTCGCTCGCATCCAGATCCGGGCGAGCGAGTGGGCGCGGGCGTTCCGGTATGGCGTCTCCGAGCGGGTGATTGTCTGGGTGGAGAACACACCTGCCGGCGACGTCTGGTGCCGCATCATGGTCGACCGTCTCTTCCAGGGAGGCGCCGTCGACCTGGATTACAAGACCACCGATGGGTCTGCAGCACCCGAGGTCTGGGGCAATCGCGGCCTATGGACGATCGATGCCGACATGCAGGAGGCCTTCTACCGCCGCGGACTGAAGGCGGCCTTCGGGCGCGACCACACGTTCGTGTTCATGGTGCAGGAGGTCGCATTTCCCTACTGCATGAGTTTCATCGCCCTGGATCCCGCCGCCCAGAAGGAGGGCGACGAGAAGGCTGAGGCGGCGATCCGCCTTTGGGGCGAGCACATGGCCGCTGGCGATTGGCCAGGCTACCCGGGCAAGACGGCTTACGTCGGAAAGCCCAGCTTCCGAACCTACGACTGGGAGGAGAAGAAGGCCGGCCGCGAACTCAGCGACATGGCCAAAGCGCGGGCGATCGAGATGCAGGCGCCTTTGGAAGAGAGGTTCCGGGGATGATGACGGAAGCCGAAGCCAACGAAACCCTCATGTGCCCGTTCGCCTTCAGCGCTATGGCTCGACTGACGCTGGGAGGGGCGAAGGACCTGGCTTTGGCCCTAACCCGCTGCCAGGCATCCGCATGCGCCGCGTGGCGATGGCACGGTCCAGCAGAGCGAGGCTTCGTAATCGCCACAGACGGCGCTGGTTACTGCGATCCGGGATGCTCTGAGCCGGAACGCCCCTCGGATGTGCCGCCCAGCTGGGAATGGATGTCTGGCCGCAAGTGGGAAGATCCGCCGGGCTGGGCCGAGCCATCGGCCGAGATGAAGGCCCGCCTTCGCGGGTACTGCGGCCTCGCGGGCAAGCCGGAGGTCCCATGATCAATCTCGATCATCACCTGCCGGCGATTGCATTCGACGCCAAGGGGAGGATGCGCCGCCTTGAGCGCGCGCTTCAGCGGATTTCGAGGATCGCGCTGATGCCGCAAGCGGTCAGCGAGCGCCAGGTCCTCGTCTCCATTCACGACACGGCCGAAGACGCGCTTTGTGGACTTCCCGTGGACCACGAGCGCACGGCGTTGAGCAACCTCCGCGTGCCCGACAGCAGTGTGAGCGACTGATGGCGCATACCTTCCGTCCGGCCAAGCGCAAGAACCGAGGACTGCTGATCGGCATCGGCGGGGCGTCTTGGAGCGGCAAGACGCTGTCCGCATTGCGCGTCGCTATCGGCTTGGCCGGCGACGACCCGAGCAAGGTGTTCATGCTCGACACGGAATCCGGGCGCGGCGAGGACTACGACTACCTCGGTTACATGTATGGCGAACTGGGTCCGCCGTTCACACCAGACCGCTATCTCCAGGCCTTGCAAGACGCCCGGGCACAGGGTGCCCGCGTCATCGTCACGGACAGCAGCAGTCACCAGCATCAGGGCAGGGGCGGCGTCCTTGATTGGCATGAGGCAGAGCTACAGCGGCTCATCAACGGCGACAACAACAAGCGCGATCGGCTGACATTCGCCGCTTGGGCCCGGCCGAAGGCCAGCTACAACAACTTCATCAGCGAGATACTGCGTTTCGGCGACGTTCATCTGATCTTCTGTTTCAGGGCGAAGGAGAAGCTGCGCCTCATCAAGAAGTCGGACGGCAAGTCGGAGATGGTCGAAATCGGCTGGCAGCCGATCTGCACCGACGGCTTCGAATACGAGATGACGGACCTTCTGATGCTGCCGCCCAACAGTCGCGGCTGCCCTGACCTCTCTATCGAATCCACGAAGATCCATCAGCAGCACTGGCCCATCTTCGGCGACGGCGAGCAGCTGACGGAAGAAACCGGCCGCATGCTCGCCGACTGGGCCGCGGGCACAGAAGATCCGTCGGAGGAGTTGCTGGCGACGGCCCGCGGCCACGCCGCTCAGGGCCGCGAAGCCTTCCTCAGGTTCTGGCAGAACCTCGACAAGAAGGCTCGACGTCCGTTGCGCCGATTCCTGGGCGAACTGGAACAGGCGGCGTTGGCGGCTGACAACGCGAGCGGAGGCAGTGCGCCGGCGGCTCAAGACGACAGCCCCCAGCGCGCTGCGGAGCCCCAGGAGAGCGTCTCTGGCGCCGTCGAAAGTACCTCGAAGGACGTTTCCACCGAGACCTCCGGCGCCGGCAAGTCGGCCGCTGCTGAAGCGCCGCCGTCTTCGGGTCAATCGGAGCTCGGCCTCGCTGGGCCATCGGACGAACCGCCGGACGACTGGAAGATCTTCGCGGACGAAGCCGTGGCTGCCGCCGCCAGGGCCAGGCACACCGCAGAGCTCACGGTTTGGCAGGAGCAGCACCGCGACACCTTGGATGAGCTTCGGGACAAGAGACCCGACATGGCGGCGGTGGTCGACCAGGCCTTCGAGCAGGCAGACGTGCGGCTGAGACGCCGCTGATGACGATGGGACCGCGGGCAGTTTGGGGGCATCCGCGCGGCGGAAACAGTGGTGTGAACCCCCGCTGATTGGGAGAGGGCGATGCCGAGGACCCTGAAGTTGCCCCCGCATGAGGTCTGGGGCGTGTGGGAGCCGAGTGAGAAGGGTGTGATCTGCATCGCGCTCATGATGGCGCCTGATGAGGCTCGGCGTCTGTACGACGAACTCGCTGCCGACGGCATTGAGCTTTCCCAGGTGGTGCTGATCGATCCGCCCCCTCAGAGCCCAGGTGCAATCCTGGGAGAAGCAGCCCAACCGAACGACGCCGAGATCGTCGAGTTTGACCAAGCCCTCGCCACCGGCGCCGCGACAGCCCTGCGATCCGTCCAGGCTGGCGGCTTCACCGGCGAGGCCTGCCCGATGTGCGGGCAGTTCGCGATGCGGCGCACTGGTCCCTGCAGCACCTGCCAATCCTGCGGCCACAACTCGGGATGCGAGTGACATGAAAAGGCGATGGACCAGTCCTTACCAAGGCGAAGCCGCGCCACTTCGCGAGCGCGTCGCCAAGATGGCGGCTGTCATCCGGCATCTGAAAGAGCGTCAAACGCAGTTGATAGCGGCCTCTAAGGCGGCGCTCGATCTGTTTGAACCGGACGAGAGTGTCGGCTTGGCCCTGCAAGCCGCCATCGCTGCGGCCGAGGAGCCGTACTCGCCGGAGGAGACAATGCCCGAGGCGGTTGAGGACGGCGGGGACGCCCACGGATGACCGCCGTCCCCCTCCCGGTCGACGCGGCCCACCTGATTTCAGACACCGGTCAACCGCGTGGCCCTTACTGGCGCCTGATCCTCGCCCTGCTTTTCCTCGCCGTCTTCGCATCGGTCGCGAACACCCACGGTCCTGAATTGATGCGGTCGATACGGTCGGCGCCGGCGCAGCGGAGCGGGCCGATATCTTCGCGACTTGTGGGGCGCGACGGGCAATGACGAGAGCCTATCCCCTGCAGTGGCCGGCGGGCTGGCCTCGAACGGACAACCCCGGCCCGTCGAAGTTCAAGGTCTCCCAGGAGCAGGCGCAGCAGGACGTGTTGCGGCAGCTCGACCTCATGGGCGCCGGGAACATCGTCATATCGACCAACATCCCCATCCGGAAGGACGGGCTGCCATACGCCAAGCATCCACAGGTCCACGATGTCGGCGTTGCGGTCTACTTCCAGCGCAAGGGCATGGCCCTGGTTATCCCGTGCGACCGCTGGTGGACGATTGCCGAGAACATGCGTGCCATCGGCCTCACGATTGAGGCCATCCGCGGCCTTGAGCGATGGGGCGCCAAGCAGACGGTCGACACGGCGTTTGCCGGCTTTGCCGCCCTGCCGGCGCCGAAAGCGCCCTGGGACATCCTCGGCGTCGACCAGCACGCCACAGAGGCTGAGATCAAAGCCGCCCACACGGCCGCAGCCAAGCGCGCGCATCCGGACGTCGGCGGCGACGATGCCCAGATGGCCGAGATCAACCGCGCCCGGGACGAAATGCTGGCGCGCCTAAGGGATGGCCGCCCATGACAACCGAGTACGAGTTGGAGGTTGCTCGCGCAACAGCGCGCGAAGTCGCCAGTCGGCTTAGCGGCATCGAACTGTTGGCAACGGAATGGACCATCCAAGCTGCGTTAGTGCAGGTGGCCATCGAACGTGCCGTCGACGGCGGGCCGGCCGCGGGCCACAGGTTTGCGATGTTCCTCCGGGTGATGGCGGGTATGGCCGAACATGCCGCCAATACGAAGGCCAGGACGGGCATCACGCCGAAGATCTCCGAACCCGTGAGGGTGAACTGATGGCAGCCGCATCGTTCAGTGTCTCACACGAAAAATGCGGCATGCACCTCAGGAGCGGCCGACTGATGGTTGTATTTCTCAAAGAAAAAGTGTTGGAGTCCAGGTGGACTATCCAGCCGGAGCGCACGGAGGAACGCTCTAACCCATTAATAGTCGAGACGGTTCATGATCGAATTCACCGCAATAGTGCTTCTCTGCACGGTCCAGGGCGATCTGGACAGCTGCGAAAACGTCGCGCGGTTCCCACGGTGGAGCACCGACGAAGAGACCTGCCGGCAGGAACTGCAGGCCGACTCCCGCGACTACTTCTTCCAGATGAACCCCGACGGCACGCCGATGTTCCCAGACATGTGGGTCGCCACCAAGTGCGAGCCCGTGGAAATGAGGGACGTCGAAGGCTGATGAGGGCCGGCCCATGACCGGGCCGGCAACCACGGACAGCTTGGACCTGGCAGACCTCTTGCGGCTATGCGAGGCGGGCCTCCCAGAGAATTGGACGTCCGCCAACAACCCGGCCGCTATCCGACGCTTGGTTGCAGAGTGCCGCGCCAGCGACGAAGAGTTGCGTCAGCTGAAGTCCGGATACGACATCGTAGAGAAGCGCTGCATTGACCGTGGGCACAAGCTGTCCGCCGCCCTCGCCCGTGTCGCGGAGTTGGAGGCCGAGAAGAACCAAGCCGTGCGGGATGAGCGGGCTCGCTGTCAGGGCATCGTCCAGGCGGTCCAGCGCTCCTTGAGAAACGGCGGCGCCATCAACGCCTGCAAGGCGATCTCCAGCGGCATAGCAGGCCAGCCCCCGGGCGCCGAACAGCCAGAAGTCACTGGCCTCTCAAACGGAGAAACCGCGACATGACCCTGCCCCCAGGCGGCGTTGGCGACAAAGGCCAACGATACGAGGTGCGATGCCAGGGATGGCCCGACGAAGAGCCGCACGTAGAGCGTGTCGTCGGTTGGTCGGAGACCGAGGCCGGCGCCGAGCTCCTCGTCAGCAGCATCGAACTACACCCAACGATGCACTCGCCGCGGATCATCGATCGAGGAACGGGCGGCGGTGGTTGGTGACGTTGATAGGGCGAGCTTCGTCGCGGGTCTGCAGCGCGCCGAGGAGATCGCCAACCGTGAGGCCGACGCCTTCTGGAACGAAGAGTTCGCTCGGCACGGCAACAAGGGACTCGCGACCATGAAGCAAAAGGTCGGCCTTCGGATCGTCGCCGCCATCGAGCGAGAACGCGCCGCCGCAGACGAGGCCTGAACGGCAATGGTCGCCTACAGCTTCCAGAAGGGGTTCGCCTGGCAGGTGGAGCAGCGGCTGAAGGTCCAGACCATCCGCGGCCCGCGCCGCCGGCATGCCCGGCGCGACGAGCCGATCCAACTCTACACGGGTATGCGCACGAAGCGCTGCCGGAAACTCGTGGCGCCCGATCCGGTGTGCCTTTCGGTCGATCCGATCGTTCTTCAGATCTCCAGCCGCGGGGAGCACAAGTTCAACGATCCTGCCGGCGTCACGGTGGAGCTGGGCGGCATCGAGTTGGACGACGAGGCGACGGAGGCCCTGGCGCTTGACGACGGGTTCAACGTCAACCGATGGGACTTCGAGCATTCGAAGTTCATCAAACCGCCGGACGCCAGAACCATGATGGCGAAGTGGTGGGCGATCACCCACGGGCCCGGCCGCTTCGACGGCTTCCTGATCAGGTGGGGATGACCGCCAATGGACGCCGCCGATTTCTTCAGGGAACTGACATGGTGGCTGATGGGCATCTGCGGATTGGCGTTCCTCGTCGCATCAACACTGCTGAAGTCGGCGGCCCCCAAGATGACTGACCAGCCCATCACCGACGTATGCGGCGAGCAGCTAGCGGTGGGCGACGACGTCATCTTCGCCCTAGCCAAGCCACTGGGTTTCCCGGTGCCTGCAATTGGGCGCGTCAGCGAACTGATCGGGCCCGATCGACGAGGCAGGTACCGCGCGCGGATCACTTTCAGTCAGACGGTGCTCGGACGGTCGCTGGTCAGCATCGCGACGCGCCGAGCCGACAGAATCGTCAAGGCAATCCAGACGATCAGGGACGGGGAGCGGGGCGTGCGGTGGCGGGAGGTGAAGCCATGACGAGGTTGGCGCACGACTATCAGCGACCTGTCGCTCGAGGCCACAGAAACGGCAGCCGGCAGCGTGTGAGCATAGGTTTCACAGACGCGCAGTTCCGCAGGATAGCCAACCGCGCGCGGAACGAGGGAACAAGCTTCAACGAGATGGTTCGCCAACTGATCGATCGAGGTCTCGCGGCCGGCGCGAGGGACCCGGGCGATGGGTGACGTCACGGCTTTGCCGACGCTCTACGACGAGGACGAGGCCCGCAAGTACCTCCGGATGTCAAAGGCGACCTTGCGTCGCCTCAGGCAACGCGGTCTGATCGGTTTCGTGAAGCTCGGTGACAGGAAAGTCTACCTGACCGAGCAGCACCTCCTGGACTATCTGGAGCGCAAGACGGTCTCGCCATGCCTAGAAGACGCAACGACCGACTCGGACAAGTCGGCGACTACTGGCTCTCGAAGGACCCCAAGAGCGCCGTGTGGTGCCGCACATGGTACGACTCGCAGGCACGACAGACACGACGTGCATCACTTGGCACAGAAGATCTTCAGCAGGCGCAAATAGAGCTCGCTCACTGGGTTGTCGTCCATGGCGACATGCGCGAAGGAACGCCCGAAAGCACGCCGCTTGAGACCACATTGATCCGGTACTGGCATCATCAAGCCCAGTATTTGCGCAGCGCGGATCAGGCGAAGATCTCCCTTAAGAAGTGGTCAGACTTCTTCCCAAACGCCAGGGTGTCCGCTGTTACTCAAGCCCGACAGCGGCAATTCGTCCAGTATCTGGCGAACGAGGGGCTTTCCAATGGCTACATTCGCCGCGTACTGGCGGCCGGGCAGACGGCTCTGAACCGCGCGGTGAGGGAAGGGGAGCTCACCAGCGCACCTCACGTCCATCTCGGACTCGCGGCAGAGGGTAACCCAAGAGAACGAGAGGCGACGATCGAGGAGGCAGCATGGCTCTTTCGCGTGGCCAGCCTGCCGCATCAGCGGATGTACCTGTTGCTCGCGTTCGGCACTGTGGCCCGGCCTGAGGCGATTCTCGAACTCAAGGCTGACCAGGTCGACGTCCGGAACCGGCTGTTCGCCCTCAACCCGGAAGGACGAACGCAGACGAAGAAGCGAAGACCGACGATCCCGATATGCGACACGTTGCTGCCCTATGTGGCCAGGGTCGCGACCGGGCATCTCGTCAACAGAAATGGTCGCGAACTGAAGGGGATGCGAACGACCTTCACTCGGCTGACAGCAATGGCTGCCCGGCGGATCCGCAAGGAGGCAGCAGACGCCGCCTGGGCGGACCGTCGGCGAGGCGATCGCGAGGCCGCTCACGAGGCCTTGGCAGACGGGCGGCGGCGAAGCGAAGCGATCAAGGAGATCACGCCCTATGTGATCCGACACACGATGGGGGGAGAGTTGCGCCGGCGCGACGTGCCGGAGTGGGAAGCATGCGGAATGCTGGGCCACTCATCCGGCTACAAGACGACCGAGCGGTACGCGAAATACTCACCCAGCCATCTTGGCCATGCCGCGCGCGCGATCGACGCCTACTTCGCGGACCTCGCTGCGGTCCTCGGCGGCCTACCGGCCGTTGAGGACGTCGTGCCGTTGCGTAGGAGTTGCGTTGGAGTGATTGCCCGGAAAGTGGTGGAGCCAAGGGGAGTCGAACCCCTGACCTCTACAATGCCATTGTAGCGCTCTCCCAGCTGAGCTATGGCCCCATCTTCGTCGGCTCGGTGCCTGGGAGCACCGGTTGGACGCCCGGTCGGCCGGGCGCCCGTTGATCCGCATATAGTCGGCCATACGCGGGCGACGCAAGGATAATCTCCCGGTCCTCCGCCCTTCGCGCCGGATCGGCGGCCCGCCCGGCGACGGCGCGCCGGGATGGCTAGGTCTGTTCGTCCTCGCCTTCGTCCAGGTCGATGACGTCGTCCATGCCCTCGTCATCCTCGCCCAGTTCCGAGGCATCTTCCATGAGGCCGTCGTCGACGTCGTCGGTCTCTTCGAAGTCGGCGTCGTCGCTCTCGATCTCCTTCAGATCGTCGCCCTCGGCTTCGCCTTCGGTCTCATCGTCTTCCAGTTCGACCTCGGCCACCGTCTCGAGCTCTTCGGTCTCATCCGCCTGCACGGCGGCGGCGGCCGCCGCTGCCTTCCTCTTCACGGGCGCCCGTGTCTCTTCCGCAGCGGCACTGCGGGCGCGCCGCGACCGCAGGAAGGCGTCGGGGTCGTATTGGGTCGAGCATTTCGGGCAGATGATGGGGTCGCGCAGCATGTCGTAGTAGCGCGCACCGCAGTTGTGGCAGATCCGCTTGACGCCCCATTCGGGCTTGGCCATGGATTCCGGCTCCGTCTCAATCTGTTGAGACCCTAATGTCTCGCAGCGGCGGCCTTTGCCATGGCCCGCCACGAAATGTCAAAGCGAAATCGCGGTCCGCCGCAACCGTACCTACTTTCCATGTCCCTTGGGGGGGGCGCGTCGCCTGTGTTATGAGCCACTGCCACCGGCTTGCGCCGGCAGATGCAGACAGACAAGGCCACACCCCCCGTGCCGACTCGACCACTGACAGCGCGCCCATGCGGGCCGATCGCGGGCGACGCCGCCCTGCCCGGAGACAAGTCCGTCTCGCACCGCGCCTTGATGTTGAGCGGGCTTGCGGTCGGCGACAGCCGGGTGCGCGGATTGTCGGACGGCGACGATGTGGCCCGCACCGCAACGGCGATGCAGGCGATGGGCTGCCGCATTGTCCCGGCCGAAGGCGGCGGCGTGATCGTGACCGGCGTGGGCGTCGGCGGCCTTGCGGAGCCGGAGGATGTGCTGGACCTGGCGAACAGCGGCACGTCGGCACGCCTGATGTCCGGCCTCTTGGCCAGCCACGCCATGACCACGTTCGTGACGGGGGATGAGTCGCTCAGGGGGCGCCCCATGGGGCGCGTGACCGAGCCGTTGCAGCAGATGGGCGCGGCCTTTCTCACACGATCGGGTGGGCGTCTGCCCATGGCCGTTACCGGCACCGACGAGATGGTGCCGATCGAATACACGCTTCCGGTCGCTTCCGCACAGGTGAAGTCGGCTGTCCTGCTGGCCGGCCTGAACACGGCCGGCCACACCGTTGTGGAGGAGCCAGAGCCGAGCCGCGATCACACGGAGCGGATGCTGCGCCATCTCGGTGCCGAGGTGACGGAAGAGGAACGCCCCGATGGCGGGCGCCGCATCACCCTTGTCGGCCAGCCCGAGTTGCGGGCCGCCGATATCGACGTTCCGGGCGACGTCAGCGCGGCTGCCTTTCTTCTGGTCGCTGCAGCGACCCTGCCGGGCAGCCGCGTTCGGATCGCGAATGTCGGCATGAATCCCGGCCGGACCGGGCTGATCGACACGCTGCGCGAGATGGGGGCCGATCTGCAGGTCGAGAATGCCCGCGATGCGGCCGGCGAGCCGGTGGCAGATCTTGTCGTCGCCGGCAGCGATCTTGTGGGCGTCGAGGTCCCGGCAGACCGTGCGGTGCGCATGATCGACGAATATCCCATCCTGAGCGTGGCTGCGGCCTGCGCCCGCGGCAGCACGCGGATGTCCGGTCTCGCCGAGCTCAGGGTCAAGGAAAGTGATCGCCTGGCGATGATCGCGGCGGGGCTCCAGGCCTGTGGTGTCGGCGTAGAAGCGGGTCCCGACAGCCTGACGGTCGAGGGGTGTGGCGGGCCGCCGCCCGGCGGTGGCACGGTTGCTGCGGCCTTCGACCATCGCATCGCCATGAGCTTCCTGGTGCTCGGGGGGGCATCGCGTGCGCCGGTCACGATCGACGACGGAACGGCCATCGCCACGAGTTTCCCGCGTTTCGTGCCGCTGATGAACGCTCTCGGAGCCGATATCGCGGAGCCGGGCTCATGATCATTGCCCTCGACGGACCCGCAGCCTCGGGAAAGGGCACGCTGGCCAGGCGCTTGGCCGCCCATTTCGACCTGCCGCATCTGGACAGCGGACTGCTCTACCGGGCTGTCGGCATGGCGATCGCCAAGGATGGCGGCGATCCGTCGGATGAGGCCGCGGCAACGGCGGCGGCGCGCCGCTTCACCACGGACTGGCTCTCGGACCCTGACCTCCGGGGCGACGCTGCGGCCCGGGCGGCATCCCAGGTCGCCGCCATGCCGGGCGTGCGCGAGGCGCTGGTGGACTTCCAGCGCGCCTTCGTCGGCCAGCCTGGCGGCGCGGTCGTGGATGGCCGGGATATCGGCACGGTCATCGCGCCGGATGCCGATGCCAAGCTGTTTGTCACCGCCACGGTCGAGGTGCGTGCGGACAGGCGCTTCAAAGAGTTGCTAGGGCGAGGACAAGCCGCTATATACCCCGACGTTTTGCGGGATTTGCGGGAACGTGACGAGCGGGACAGCCGCCGCACGGTGGCCCCGCTGGTTCCCGCGGAAGACGCTTACGTCCTCGACACCAGCGCTCTCGATGCCGAACAGGCGTTCGAGGCGGCGCTGGCGTTTGTCGTCGGGAAAACGGGACGGCGCTAATTGGCAGCGCCGGTTCGTGCTATTCTCCGGCGGAGGCTACCACAACCTAACCAGTCGGGCCCGATCGTGGGAATAGGCCCGGCCCGTCGGCGCAGGACGCGCGGCGGTACCGATCGAGGAGCATCTATGGCGCAGACTACCGCCACCCTGGACACCGCCGCCGGCGGGCTGAAGGAGAGCTTCGCCGCCCTTCTTGAAGAGAGCCTCGGCAATACCGAGAACTTCGAAGGCAGCGTGGTGAAGGGCCGGATCGTCTCGGTAGAGAACGACATGGCGTTGATCGATGTCGGCCTGAAGGCGGAAGGGCGGGTGGCCCTGAAAGAGTTCGCTGTGCCCGGCCAGCCGGCGGAAATCGCCGTCGGCGACGAGGTCGAGGTCTACGTCGAGCGGATGGAAGACAAGAACGGCGAGGCCGTTCTGTCCCGCGAGAAGGCCAAGCGGGAAGAGGCGTGGACGCTCCTGGAGCGCGCGTTCAACGAACAGCAGCGGGTGACGGGAACGATCTTCGGCAAGGTCAAGGGTGGCTTCACCGTCGATCTCAATGGGGCCGTGGCATTCCTGCCGGGCAGTCAGGTCGATATCCGCCCGGTGCGTGACATCTCCCCCCTGATGGGGACGCCGCAGCCCTTCCAGATCCTGAAGATGGATCGTGGCCGCGGCAATATCGTGGTCTCGCGCCGCGCCGTGTTGGAAGAAAGCCGCGCAGAGGCCCGGTCGGAGCTGGTGGCCAGCCTGAAGGAAGGCAAGATCCTGGAAGGCGTGGTCAAGAACATCACCGATTACGGCGCCTTCGTGGACCTGGGCGGCGTCGACGGCCTGCTGCATGTCACCGATATCGCGTGGCGCCGCATCAACCATCCGTCGGAGGCCCTGCAGATCGGCCAGACGGTCAAGGTGCAGGTGATCCGCTTCAACCCCGATACCCAGCGCATCAGCCTCGGCATGAAGCAGCTTGAGGCGGATCCGTGGGAGGGCGTCGAGGCCAAGTACCCGGTGGCCGCCAAGCTGCACGGACGTGTGACCAACATCACCGACTACGGCGCCTTCGTGGAACTGGAGCCCGGCATCGAGGGCCTGGTCCATGTCTCGGAGATGAGCTGGACCAAGAAGAACGTCCATCCCGGCAAGATCGTCTCCACCTCGCAAGAGGTCGAGGTGATGGTGCTGGATGTGGACCCGAACAAGCGGCGCATCAGCCTCGGCCTCAAGCAGTGCCTGGAGAATCCGTGGGACAGCTTCGCCGTCCGCCATCCGCCGGGCACCGATCTGGAAGGCGAGATCAAGAACATCACCGAGTTCGGCATGTTCATCGGCCTGCCCGGCGAGATCGACGGCATGGTCCATCTCTCCGACATCTCGTGGGAGCGCTCCGGCGAAGAGGCTCTGGCCGACTTCAAGAAGGGCGAGATGGTCCAGGTCAAGGTGCTTGAGGTGGATGTCGAGAAGGAACGCATCAGCCTCGGCATGAAGCAGCTGGCCAGCGATCCGTTCGAGAGCAGCGTGACCCAGGTGCGCAAGGGCGATGTCGTGACCTGCACCGTCAGCAAGGTGACCGATGGCGGCATCGAGGTGACGGTGGGCGACGGTGCCGTCGGTTTCATCCGCAAGGCGGAACTGAGCCGCGACCGGTCCGAGCAGCGCCCGGAGCGCTATGCCGTCGGCGAGATGCTAGATGCGAAGGTCACGCAGATCGACCGCGCGTCGCGGCGCCTGACCCTGTCGGTCAAGGCCCGCGAGGTGGAGGAAGAAAAGCAGGCTATGGCGGAATACGGCTCGTCCGACAGTGGCGCGTCGCTGGGTGATATCCTGGGGGCCGCGTTGCGCAAGGCGCGTGACGAAGCCAGCCAGTCCGATGAAGCGGACGACGCCAAGGAAGGCTGACGCCGGCTCCGGTCTGCCTGTCGGGTGATAGGCAGGGCTGCGGACGCCGCAGGGTTCTGAGGAACGGCGGCCTGACGCTTGAGTGCGTGGGGCCGCCGTTCGCTTTCAAGATGCCGGGCGGAACACCGAGCGAGCCCATTCGGCTGTTTCGTCCCGCCAGCGGGCGGTGGTCTCCGGTGTCGCGGCAATGA
>JANQQD010000078.1 GCA_028285185.1 Anaerolineae bacterium
AAGATCAGATGACCTTCGCGATGGGCATGGGTCGTAATGGGCCGGTCGAGATGATAGATCGACACACGGCCGAAATTGCCGTGATACACGGCGACAGCCTTACTCAACGCTCCCTCCATTGCCCGCCTCTCTCGTGCGGGCTTGGTCGATAGTATCGGCAAGGTTTGCGGTCAGGACAATGACTTGTTGGATGCAGCCGATCGCGGCTCTGCGGTGCTTCCGGCTCGGCAACGGCAAGAAGGGCCGGGCGGCTCTCGCCGCCCGGCCTCCTTTCGATCCGTAATGCGCGTGTCAAAGACCAGCCAGAGCCCGCTCACTCGTAAGCGCGACACTCCGGAATATCGCGGGACGGCAGGCCGATCGAGGCGAAGACCGCAGGGTCATAGCCCAGGGTCTGATTGACGCCCTCGACGATCGAGACGACTTCGGTCACCAGATTGCCGTCGGCGTCCTCCACCACTTCGGTGACGAAGTTGGTGCCGACCGCCTGGCGGTTGTCGTCCAGCGTAATCAGGCCGTTGGGGGCCTCCAGCTCCATGGTCGCCAGCGCCTCCCGGAACGCGGCATGCCCGTCGCTCAGATCGCCATCCACCGCGTTCAGCGCGTTGATCACCGCATTGGCGGAGTTGTAGTAGGCGGTGGCCAGCAGTGACGGGAAGCGATCCGGGTACATCTCCTGGAACTCGGCGACATAGGCCTGCCAGTTCTCGTCTTCCCACGTGTCGCCCTGCGGGCCCGAGGCCGGCGTGCCGATCAGCGCTTCCTTGGCGCGGCCGCGCGACTGCAGGACCGTCTGATCAACCATGATGGTGCCGCCGATCAGGTTGGCGTCGCCGCCGGCCTGCTGATACTGGTTCAGGAAGTTCACCGCGTCGCCGCCGCCCAGGCCCAGATAGATCGCATCAACGTCGTCGGGCAGGGACGCGATGATCGAGGCGAAATCGCTGGTGCCCAGCGGCACCCAGAAGCGCTCCGAGATCTCGCCGCCGGCCGCGCAGAATTCCAGCGCAAGGCCGAACACCTGGGTGTAGGTGAACGAATAGTCTTCCGCGATGGTCACGATGTTGCGGTAGCCCTTCTCTTCATAGAGATAGTCGCCGAGGCCGACCGACCACTGGGCCCCGTCCATGTTGAACCGGAAGAAGTTGTCGGCGGGGGTGACGTAAGTGGTTTCCTGCGCACCGGAAGAGCCGTTGATGAACGTCATCTGTGGCTGGGTCTTGGCATAGTCGCGGATCGCGATGCCTTCGGAGCCTGAGAGCGGGCCGATGACGATGTCGACGCCATCCTGCTCGACCAGCTTGCGCGCGGCGCGCACGGCGGAATCCGGGCTGGCGTCGGTGGCAGCAATGATGATCTCGATGGGCCGGCCTCCGGCTTCATACCCGGCCTGCTCCATGGCCATCTCCAGGCCGCGGATGCCGTCTTCGCCGAGAACCGTGTAGGTGCCTTCCAGGGTCGCCATGACGCCGATGGTCAGCGTCTCTTGGGCGTGAGCGTTGGCAGCAAAAGCGAGTGCGCCGACTGCGGCTGCAGTCGTCAGCCAGTTCCTCATGGGTCCGTTCCTCTCCTAGATCATTGTCGGACGCGCATCCGAAGCCGGTCCCACGGGTCTCCGCCCGATTGCCGACCTGTCCGGCCAATGGATCGGTCCATAACGAAGCATAGCTTGAAATGCGTGGGGGGCATCCGATCGGAGCGTCCCGCCATAACGCTCAGTCTCTTTATTCGGCTTGGTCCGGCCCAGGGGGAGGTGGATCGGAAACAGCGCTGCCGCCCCTCCGCCGCGCCGTCAACCTCTGGCGATCTGCCTGAGGGCGGCGTCGCGCGCTGCGTTGACGTAGGCACGCGTTGCGACTTCGGCCCGCGCTGGATCGCGCGCTTCGACGGCGGCGACGATCTCAGAGATCTCTCTGACGCTGCAGCTTATCCGGCCCGGCTCGGACATGGCCAGCACGCGCAGCCGGCTGATACGGGCATGCAGTGTTTCGAGAATGTCGGCGGCCACCGTGTTGTCCGCGCCGACAACCAGCACGCCATAAAAGTGGCGCATGATGACGACGAGATCGTCGATGTCGTTCGCCGCGGCCGCCGCTGCGACTTCAGGCGCCAAGGCGATGAGCTGCGTCACCTCAATGTCGGCGGCGTTGCGTATGAAGTCCTTGACCAGCAGGACCTCCAGCTCGGCGCGCAGATCATAGATTTCCCGCGCCGTCTTTGCCGTCAGCTCCGCCACGCGCGGGCCACGGTGGGCGGCAACCTGCACCAGCCGGTCAGCCTCCAACTGGCGGATCACCTCGCGCACGATGGAACGGCTTACGCCCAGCGCCGCGCACATCTCCCGCTCGATCAGACGGGTTCCCGGAGGCAGTCGCCCTGAGATGATTGCGTCCTTCACGGTCTCCAATGCCTGCTCGCGCATCAGCGGCGGCGGTTCGGGCCGCGCCAGAGCTGCCGCGAGCGCGCCCGCCTCTGGTGTGGCCTCTGCAGGGAACCGGCGAGCTTCGCTCATGCCGATCCACCGGGTGTGACCACGACATTGCCGGGGGCACCGGCCTCGACCGCCTCATGCGCAGCAGCAGCAGCGTCGAGCGGAAAGACCGAAGAGATGTCGGGGCGGAGGTGGCCGCGCGCCAGCAGCGCGCCGATCGTCTGGGCGGCGGCGTCCCGCTGAGATGGCGTCAGCTTGCCGCCCTGCACAAAGCTAAGCCGCGCGCCCTTCAGCGCGAAGGCGTAGTAGTCGAGCGTGGGCGTCTTGTCCGATGTCGACGAATAGGCGGCGACGGTGCCGTGCTCGGCCAAGGCCGCCGCGTCCACGGTCTGATTGGCGGCAAAGTCCACGTCGATGATCCGTGCGGCGCCGCGTCCCCCCGTGACCTCTAGAACCGCGCCGGCTACATCATCGGCATGGCGATCCAGCACAAGGTCGGCCCCTTTCGCCCGCGCCGTAGCGCGCCCCGGCTCCGACCCCGCGGTGGCCACCACGGTCGCGCCATTCCACGCCGCCAGCTCCACACAGACCCGGCCGACGGCGCCACCACCGCCATGGATCAGCACCGTCTGGCCGGTCACCGGCCCGTCGGCCAGCACGGCCAGCCAGGCAGTAAAGGCCGGTACGCCGAGAGACGCGCCGGCCGCGAACTCTATGTCCGCGGGCAGCGGGATCGCCCAATCCTGTCCCACCACAACCATCTCCGCCGCGGTGCCGCGGAACGGAGGCGCGCCCAAAACGTAGACGCGCTCGCCGACCCGTCCCTCCGATACGCCCGGCCCGACTGCGTCGATGATGCCGGCGCCGTCGCTGTGGGGGGTGACGCCGCGTTCAGCCGGCAAGGCGCCGAGCCAGCCGGACCGCTTCTTCGTGTCGTGCGGGTTGACGCCCGAGGCACGCACTGCGACGCGCACCTCACCAGGGCCCGGTACCGGGTCCGCGTCCTCGACGATCTGCAGAACCTCATGCGCCGGGCCGCATCGGAAGTAGCGCAGCGCCCGCATCAGGCGCGCTCCGCCAGCCGCAGGATCGCCAGGGCTTCGGCCTGGGCGCGAGGAATGAAGGTTTCGAGGTCCACATACTCCTCCGGACTGTGGGCGTTCGCCCCGACGGGTCCGGTGGCGCACACCGTCGGAATTCCGAGACTGGCGGTGATACCGGAGTCAGCGCAGGAGCGGGTGAACTCCGCCCCGGTGGTTTGGCCGAGATCACGGGCTGCCGCCATATAGAGATCAACCAATGCCAGGTTGTCCACCGTCTCCACAACCGGAAGGAAGCCGCCGAGCCGCTCCAGTGTCCCGGAAAGGCCGTCGCGGGCGCACGCCTCGGCGATGGCGCGAATCTCTCGCTCCAGCCTCTCGCCGGTCTCCGGCTCCGCGAAGCGCAGATCGATCTGGGCCTCGCAGAACGGCGCGATGGTGTTGACCGACTGACCGCCGGATATCAAGCCCACACTCACCGTCACGTCCGGGTCCGGTGTGGTCAGCCCGTGCCATGCCAGGGTCTTGCGCGCCATCTCCTCAATCGCGCTGCGGCCCTTGTGGGGGTCGGGCCCGGCATGGGCCGGGCGGCCGGTCACGGTCGCGCGAAAGAACGTCCCACCGCGCCGGCCCTTCACGACATTGCCGCTCTCGCGGCCGGGTTCGGCATTGAAGACCGCGCGGGCGCCCTTAGCCACGGCCTCGATCGCGGCACGACCGTTGGGGGAGCCGATCTCCTCATCCCGGGTGTAGAGGGCAGCAACGGGCAGGGGTGCCGTACCGGCAGCCTGAAAGCCGGCCACCAGAAACGCATTCATCACCAGCCCTGCCTTCATGTCGGCGACCCCGGGGCCGCGGCCCCGGCGACGGCCGTCTCGCGTCTCGACCGTGAATGGCCGACGCCCGGCTTCGCCCCTCGGAAACACCGTGTCCATATGGCCCATCAGTAAGACATGACCGGCCTCGCCTTCCGGGCCGGTGCGGGCTGCCAGGCAGTCGCCCCCTGGTGTTGGGACGTCGCGGGTTTGGACCCCGTGCTCGGCGAAGAAGGCGGCAAGGCGTGCGCGCACGGCCTCGACGCCCTCTGCGTCGCTGGAGCTGCTGTCGATGTTCACAAGGTCGGCCAGCAGGGCTTCCATCTGCGGGCCCTGGTCGGCCATCCAGTCCAACACGGCACGGCCTGCGTGCATCTTTTCCTCCCTTTCTGTGCACCGCTGATCGGGCGCGGCGGCGTCGTCATTTTTGCATTGAGCACGCTGTCGAGTGTTGTCATCATACGGTCAGATTGTCTGACAAAAAAAGAGGCTTCCATGTCGGCCGAGGTGATTGGGGAGGTTTCCGCCGCGCGCGTCCGAGCGCATGTCGAGCACATCGTCACGGAGATTCCGCACCGGGCCGCAGGGTCGCCCAACGGCCGGCGGATGGCGGAGTACTCCCGTGATGCGCTGGTGGAGGCGGGGGTTGCGGACGCCCGCATTCACGAGCTGCCGGCCATCGTCAGCTTTCCGGAGCATGCGGAATTCCGCCTGGAGGCCCCACGCAACGTCTCCATTCCGGCCAATACCCTGGGCCACAGCACCGAGACGCTGGCGGAGGGCGTGCGCGGTGAGCTGGTCTATGTCGGCTCCGGCGCCTTTTCCGACTACGAAGGGCTCGACGTTCGCGGCAAGATCATCCTGACTGAGCTGTCGTACTCCCCGGCACGGCACGAGAAACAGCGCATCGCCGCGATGAAAGGCGCCATCGGCGCGGTGATGATGAACTGGGGCCATCCTGAGAACGACGCCGTGCCCTTCGGCTCCGTGAAGCCCGCCTGGGGCGTGCCGACACCCGAGACCCATCGCACCGAGATGCCCGAGATCCCGTGCATCGGCATCTCGCGCGTTGCCGGACTGGAGCTTAAGGAACTGGCGCTGAGGGGCGAGGCGCGAGTGTGGTTCCGCGCCCATGTCACCAACGGTTGGCGGCCTGTCCAGATCACTGTCGGCGAGATCGCTGCCGGTGCGGGCAGCCCCGAGGCCGACGATTTCGTGCTGCTGGGCGGCCACCAGGACAGCTGGCCGGGTGAGGCCGCCACCGACAACGCCGCCGGCAACGCTTGCATGATCGAGCTGGCGCGTGCCTTCAATGCCCGTCGCAGCGAACTCAGGCGCGGCATCATGGTCGGCTTCTGGACGGCACATGAGACCGGCACCATGTCGGGGTCGACCTGGTTCGCCGACCATTATTGGGACCGGCTGCGGGCGAACGCCGTGGCCTATCTGCAGATCGATCAGCCGGGCTGCGTCGGCACCACACGCTGGGCCACGGCCTCGAATGCCGAGCTGAAGGCCTTCCATCAGCGCATCGAGCCCCAGTTCCTGAACGGGCGCGAGAATGTCTGGCATCGCGCGGCCAAGAACGGCGACGCATCGTTCTTCGGCATGGGCGTGCCCATGTTCCATGGCGAAGGCGCTTTCACCGAGGCCGAGCTGAAGGCGACAGCGCTGGCCAATCTCGGCTGGTGGCATCACTCCATTGAAAACCGCATGGACAAGCTGGACTGGTCGTGGATCGAAACGCATATGGAGATCTACGCTGCCTGGCTGTGGGAGCTGGCGACCGCCCCGGTCCTGCCGTTCCGTTTCGTGCCGGTGGCGGAGCAGATCGCGACCCGCCTGGATCAGCTTGCAGGCCCCGGCGCGGCCGTCGGGCTTGGCGGCGTGCGCGAGAGGACCGACATCTTTGCCAGATCCGCGGCCCGGCTCGACGCCGAAGCGGAGGCCTGGGGGGCACGGTTCGCGAAGGGCGAAGGCGACGATGACGCGGCGCGGCTGCTGAACCGCACGATGAAGCGCCTGAGCCGCATCCTGGTGCCGCTGCAAAGCCAGGTGAAGGGCTCCTACGCCCAGGACCCGTACGGCTTCACGCCGCAGACCACCATGCTGCCCTGCCTCTATGAACTCCCGTCGCTGGAGACGACGGAGGACGGACCGGACCGTTGGATGCTGGAAACGCAGTTGGTGCGTGACCGTAATCGGGTCGCCGACGGGATCGGCGATGCGACGGCGGCCATCGACGACGCGCTGTCGGCGCTGGGTTCGTAGTGAGCATGGCCGGGCGGCGCATCTTCTACCAGCTGGTCGCACCGCTCGCCGCCACGGTCGGGCCGGCGGAACCCCGACGTCGGGAAGACTTCCTGGCCGCCAATGCGATGCCCGGCACCACCGTCGAGGTGCGCTCTGCAGCCCGCGCCCGTGACGGCATCGAAGGCGCTTGGGACGCCGTTGAAGCGGGCCCAGCGATCGTCCGGGGCATCGTCGCCGCCGAACGGGAAGGGTTCGACGCCGCGATTGTCGGCTGCTTTTCCGACCCGGCGCTGGATGCGGTGCGGGAGGCCGTGTCGATCCCGGTCGTCGGCCCCGGGGCTGCATCGGTTCTGCTCGCGCTGCAGACTGCCGACCGCTTCTCGATCCTCTCGCCTGGCTCAGGCGGTGGCTCACGAACGCGCGCTTTCCTGCGTGCCCTCGGGCTGGAACAGCGCCTCGCCTCGGTGCGCGGCGTCGGCATGACCGTGCCGGAAATGGCCCGCGCGGCGCAGGAAGGCACGCTTGATGCCGCCATCGACCGCATCGCGCAACCGGCGCACGCTTGTGTCGAGGAAGACGGTGCCGAGGCGCTGATCTTCGGCTGCATGAGCATGGCGTTCCTCGACCCTACGCCGGTGATCGCCGAGCGCGTGCGGGTCCCGGTCGTCAACCCGGTGCTGGCGGCGCTCCGCACGGCGGAGACGCTGGCCTCCCTCGGCCTCACCCACAGCCGGCGGCGCTGGCCGCAGGCCGAGGACCGTCCCCTCGTCGGGCTCGACCCCGGCGAGGCAACCCATGGCCAACAGATGGAGGCACCGATATGAGAACGCTGACAGGAGCCGCCCTCGCGGCGGCTCTCGCGATGCTGCCCGTCGCTGCGGCAGCGGACACTGACGAGATCGTGTGGGGCGACACGCTCCCGTCCGGCCTCGATCCCCATGTCGTCTATGACGTGCCGATGCAGTTCTACATGCTGAACGTCTATGACGGGCTCTACCGCTATGTCGGCAACCCGCCGGAGCTGACGCCCTGGCTGGCGGAGAGCCACGAGGTCAGCGACGACGGCCTGCAATGGACCTTCACGCTGAAGGAGGGCGTGACGTTCCATGACGGCTCGCCCCTGACGGCCGACGACGTCGTCTACTCGTTCCAGCGACTTCTGACGATGGGCCGTGGCCCGTCCGGCGCCTTCCTGCCGGTGCTGGCACCTGAAGGTGTGGAGAAGGTGGACGACCTGACCGTCTCCTTCACCCTCAGCCAGGCTTACGCGCCGTTCCTGGCCGCGATCCCGCTGGTGGCGATCGTCAACCAGGATGCGGTGGAAGCCAATGTCGTGGATGACGATTGGGGCTCCGGCTGGCTGACCTCGAACGGTGCAGGCTCGGGCGCCTACATCCCAGATGCGGAGACCTATATCCCGCAGGAGAAGCTGGACCTGGCGATCAACCCGGACCACTTCTGGGGCTGGGATGACAATGCGGACCCGATCGAAATCGTCCGCGCCTATCCGGTGCAGGAGACCTCGACCCGGGTTCTCGCACTGATCAACGGCGATATCGACGCCACGGACAGCTACCTGCCGACCGATCAGGTCGAGCGGGTCGAGGCGGCTGAGGGCGTCGGCGTCGCCAGCGACGAGTCCATGCGGATCATGATTATCCGCATGAACAATCAGCGCGCACCGTTCGACAACGAGAACTTCCGCAAATGCGTGAGCCACGCCTTCGACTATGAGGCGTTCATCGACGTCGTGCTCGGCGGCTTCCCGGAGCGCAATGCCGGCCCGCTGCCGGGCAACCTCTGGGGCGCGCCCGACGATCTTGAGCCCTACAGCTACGACCTGGAGGCCGCGGCGGAGTACTGCGATGCGGCCCGCGACGAGGGGGCGGAGCTTGACCGGCCGCTGGAGATCCACATCCAGTCCGCACTGGAGCAGACGACCCAGGCGGCTGAAATCCTGCAGGCCGGCATGGCGGCCGTCGGCGTGACTGTGGAGCTGGTGGCCTCCACCTGGCCGACGCTCACCAGCGCCGCCGGCTCGGTGGAGACGACGCCGGACATGTGGGTGCACTGGGTGTCGACCTATTTCGTCGATCCTGAGAACTGGATCGGCCAGATGTACGACACCACCTTCGCCGGCACCTGGAAGGCCTCGTCGTGGTACGCGGACGAGCGGGTGGACGAGCTGCTGCAGGCCGCCCGTGCCGAGACCGATCGCGATGTCCGCACCGGCTACTATGAAGAGGCGTCGCGGATCATCGTGGCGGACGCGGCCGATATCTGGATCTACAATACGGTCCAGCTGCGCGGCCTCAGCGACCGCCTGCAGGGCTATAACTTCTCGCCGGTCGGGTCCGGCGGCGAGCTGCGCTGGATGTCGGTGACCGACTGACCCCAACCCGGTGGCGGGGCGTGGCCGCACGCGCCCCGCCGCACCGGAAGCGTAGGATCGCATGGCCCTTTTCATCGTTCGCCGTGTGTTGATGATCGTCCCGATCCTGCTCGGGCTGTTGCTGTTGACCTTCGGCATGCTGCGCCTGGCGCCGGGCGATCCGGCGGCGGCGATCGCCGGCGACAACGCAACGCCCGAGCAGATCGCGGCGATCCGCGAGGACCTGGGCCTCAACCGGCACCTGATCGTCCAGTTCGCCGACTATGCGTGGAACGCGGCACAGGGGGACTTCGGCGTATCCGCCTATTCCAACCGCGCCGTCGGCCTGGACATCGCGCAGCGCTTGCCGGCAACGCTTGAGCTCACCTTTGCCGCCCTGGTGATCGCGGCCGTCGGTGGCATCGTTATCGGAGCGCTGACCGGCGCCTGGCACAATTCGCCCTTCGACCACTTCGTGCGCGTGGTCACGGTGCTGGGGCTCGCAACGGCATCGTTCTGGTTCGCAATCATGCTGCAGCTCGTGTTCGCGCTCGATCTCGGCCTGTTGCCGCTGCGCGGCCGCCTGCCGGCAGGGATGGAGGTACCGCCGGACACGACCGGCTTCCTCTTGATCGACAGCTTGCTTGCCGGCCGTCTCGACGCGTTTGGTTCGACCCTGTCGCATCTGGCGCTGCCCGCTGTCACGATCGCCTTCGGTGGACTGGCCACTGTGGCGCGCTTCACCCGCTCCTCCGTCGTTGAGGCAATGCACAGCGAGTACGCGGCGTACGAAACCGCAGTCGGCTATCCCCGCCGCCGCGTGCTGTTCCCGTTCGCGCTGAAGAATGCCCTGGTGACCCCGGTCACGCAGATCGGCCTGTTGTTCGGCGCCTTCGTCTCTAATGCGGTGGCGGTGGAGGCGGTGTTCGACTGGCCGGGGCTCGGCTCGTACCTCGTGCAGGCGATCTTCGCCGCGGACTACACGGCGGTGCTGGCGGTGACCTTGGTGATCGGCTTCGTCTACGGCGTCGTCAACATCGTCGTCGACGTGGTGCACGGGCTGCTCGACCCGCGCGTGGCGGAGAGGATGTGACGGCGCATGCTGATCCTCCGCAAGTTCCTGCGCGATACGCCGGCCGTTCTGGGGCTGCTGATCGTCGCCCTGGCGATCTTGATCGCGTTCTTCGGCGATCCGCTGATTGTCGACGGCGCGCAGGCCGTCATTCCCGATCTGCGCTCGCGGCTGCAGCCGCCGAGCTGGGAGCACCCGTTCGGTACCGACAATCTCGGCCGGGACATCTTCACCCGCGTGGTCATGGGCACGGGCGCGGCGCTCACCGTCTCCACGACGGTGGTCGTGGCGGCGATGGCCATCGGCGTGCCATTGGGGCTGATCGCCGGCTACACCAGCGGCTTCGTGTCAGAGGCGGTGATGCGGGTGACGGACGTGTTCCTCGCCGTGCCGCAGCTGATCCTGGCCATCGCCCTGGCACAGGTCCTGGGGCGCGGGCTGGAGGCGGCCGTTGTGGCGCTGGCGGCAACCTATTGGCCGTTCTTCACCCGAACCGTCTACGCCGAAACGCGGCGCGTGCGCACGCTTTTGTTCGTAGAGGCGCTGGAGGGATTGGGTGCAAAACGGATGCGCATTCTGGCAATGCATGTGCTGCCCAATGTCGCCGCGCCGATCATTGTGCGTGCGACCATCGGCATGGGCTTCATCATCCTCACCTCCGCCGTTCTGGGCTTCCTCGGTGTCGGTGCGACGCCGCCGGACCCGGACTGGGGTCTCGCCATCTCCGAGGGGCGGAACTACATGCCCGGTGCCTGGTGGATGACCACCTTCCCGGGGCTTGCCATCCTGGCCCTGGTCCTGGGCTTCAACCTGCTGGGCGACGGCATGCGCGACCTTGTGGACCCGCGCCTCAGGCGGTCGCGATGAGCCGGTTGCTGCTTGAGGTCAAGAACCTCCGCATCCGCGTGCGCGGCGACGAGGGCGATGCGCACATCCTCGACTTCGTCGACCTGACAGTCGACCGGGGCGAGGTGGTGGGGGTCGTCGGCGAGTCCGGCTGCGGCAAGTCCACCCTGCTGAAAGCCGTACTCGGGCTGCTGCCGCGCGGCGCGGAGCTGCTGGACGGCGAGATCCGCTTCAAGGGCGAGGATATCGCGCGTCTGCCACGGGCGGAGATCGCCCGGCGCATCCGCGGCCGGGCCATGGGTTTCGTGCCGCAGGACCCGTTCCAGAGCTTCAACCCCGTGTTCACCGTCGGCCGACAGATGATGGAGATCCTGCGCTGGTCGGGCCTGCCGGGCGAGGCGGTTCGCTCGCGCTGGACCGCTGACACGAAGGCGCGCGCCCGCGCCAGGCTGATCGAGACGCTGAAGGCCGTGCAGATTCCCGACCCCGAGCATGCGCTGGACCGCTATCCCCATCAGTTCTCCGGCGGCCAGCGCCAGCGCATCCTGATCGCGGGCGCACTGGCCGCGCGGCCCGAGGCGATCTTGGCAGATGAGCCGACGACGGCGCTGGACGTGACCACGCAGATGCAGATCCTGCGGCTCTTGCGCGAGCTGGCACGGGAGTTCGACGTGGCCATGCTGTTCGTCAGCCACGACTTCGGTGCGGTCGCCCAGCTCTGCGACCGGGTCTCGGTCATGTATGCCGGCCAGACCGTCGAGACCGGCCCGACGACCGACGTCATCGCCGCGCCCCAGCACCCGTACGCGCGGGCGCTGCTCGCTTGTCACCCGGACCGTGACGGACCGCTGGAGGGCATTCGCGGGCAGGTCGGCTCGCCGCTCGCACCGCCACCGGGCTGCCGCTTCCACCCCCGGTGCGGTGAGGCCGAATCCGTCTGCAGCACCGCGCGGCCGGACTATGTGCACACGACGGCGGGCCGGCATGTGGCCTGCATCCATGCAAGGCCGGCATGAGCGCAGTCCCGATCTTGGAGGTTCAAGGGCTCTCAACCGTCTTCGGCGGCCGGCGCCGGTTCCTGGCCCGTCCGGTGCCAGCCGTGCGCGCAGTCGATGGTGTCGATCTCGCCGTGGCGCAGGGAGAGTCGCTCGGCATCGTCGGCGAGTCCGGCTGCGGCAAGACCACGCTCGCCAAGACCATCTTCGGGCTGCTGCGCGAGACCGAAGGCGAGATCCGCCTGGAGGGCCAGGCGGTCTCCGGACTGGCACCGCGCGAGGCACGACGGGCGCGTGCCGTGATCCAGTACGTCCATCAGGACCCGGGCGCTGCGCTCGACCCATGGTGGCGGGTCGGCAACACGCTGCATGAGACGCTGGCGATCCGCGGCGTGACCGACCTCGCGGAGCGTGAGCGGCGGATCGACGAGATCCTGGAGGCTGTGGGGCTTGGCCGCGATATCCTGCGCCGCTATCCGCATGAGCTTTCCGGCGGGCAGCAGCGCCGCATCGGGCTCGCCCGCATCCTGACATTGCGGCCGCACGTGGTGATCCTGGACGAGCCAACCTCGGGCCTCGACCTCTCGGTGCAGGCGAGCGTGCTCAGCCTACTCGACGACCTGCGGCAGCGCTTCGCGCTGACCTACCTGTTCATCAGCCACGACCTGTCGGTGGTTCGACGCATCTGCGACCGCGCCGCCGTGATGTACCTGGGCCGCATCGTCGAACTGGCCGCGGTCGACGCCCTGTTCACCGACCCACGCCATCCCTACACGCGCGGCCTCTTCGCCTCGGCCCCGACCCTTGAGCCCCGGCTCGATGACGCCGTCCCCCTCGCCGGCGACCCGCCGAGCCCGCGGAACGCCCCAAGCGGCTGCGCCTTCCGAACGCGCTGCGGTGATGCCATCGCGGCCTGTGCCGAAGTACGACCACCGCTGGTCCCGGTCGTCCATGGTGGCCTCGCGGCCTGCCCGGTGGTCAATGCGGTGCTGGCCAGGGCGGCTGGGCCGTCGTCCGCGACGCAGACCGCGGAGGATGTGAGAAATGCAGGCTAACCCCGACATCGCAATGCGGTAGTCTGTTTTCGGGCAGGATGGTTTCCTTCGGAGGAAGTATGAGACGGCATTGCGGCTTCGGTCCCAGGGTCCTTCTCTTATTCTGTGCGCTTGGCTTGGGACTCGTCGTCCTTGTTACGCGTCCGATGCAAGCATCTGCAGAGCCTGCGGCTCAGACCGTGTTCGAGCGGATTGCCGAGCGACTCTCGCTGATGCAGCCGGTGGCGGCATGGAAGCTGGCGAACGACGTGCCCGTTGAGGATCTGGCGCGCGAGGCGGTGGTGCTGGACAGCGCGACCGGTGCTGCCGTCGAGGCCGGGCTGGATGCCGAGACGGCGCGGGCCTTCTTCGAGGCGCAGATCGAGGCGGCCAAGGATATCCAGCGCTGCTGGATCGGGCGTTGGCAGTCGGGGACCGCCCAGCCGCCCGAAAGCACGCCGGATCTTACGACTGAGATTCGCCCCCGGTTGCTGGAGCTCGGCGTGGAACTGCTGGACAGTATCGAGGCAGCGCTGGCCGACGGCGTGACGTTCGATGCGGCGCTGGCGGGCGACTTCGCGGCGACGGCCGACATCGACTGTCTGTCCGACCCAAGCCGCGATGCCATCTACAGCGCCCTTGGGCAGTTGCACCTAGCACCGTGACCGACGGTGACCCACGCCGTGGGGCACGCATCCAAGTGCCGGCGCTTACAGACACACTGTAGCTGTAGCGCACAAGCCTACTTGCAGGCGCTGTTCGCTTCCCCGTTGTCGCTGGCGAAGCACACCCGGTTGCGGCCGCGCCTCTTTGCTATGTAAAGGCGCTCGTCGGCGATCGCGATCAGCTGGTCGGGCGAGCCTTCCGCCTCTGCCGCGGAGGCTAGGCCGATCGACACCGTCAGCTTCACATGCAGGTTGTTGATGCTGAGCGTGTGCTGGTGGATCGTCTTGCGGATCCGCTCTGCGATCCGTACAGCGCTTTCCGGATCGACATCCGCCAACAGCATGATGAACTCTTCGCCGCCATAGCGGCCGATGGTGTCGTTGTTGCGGCTTTCCTGGCGGATCAGCGTCGACACATGCCGCAAGACTGCGTCGCCCACCTGGTGGCCATGCGTGTCGTTGATTGCCTTGAAATGGTCCAAGTCGAGCATCAACAATGTAAGGCTGTCGAGCTTCTTGCGCCCCGTCAGCAAATATTGCCCGAGGACGCCGAGGAAGTAACGTTTGTTGTATAGCCGTGTCAGCGAATCATGCACCGCGTTGTCGAACAGTTGTTCCTGATAGCGGAAGTCCGATTCGGTGACATAGGCGAACTTGAACGTTATCTTGCCGCCCAGGCCGACCACATCCTGTTCCTTTAGCCATTGCCGTTGGATGCGGTGCCCGTTGATCGTCACGCCGTTGCTGGACCTGAGGTCGAAGACTTCCACCCCGTCGGAGGTCGCGATGAAACGCGCGTGCTTGCGGCTGACGGTCGGCTCCAGCATCTGGATGTCGCATTCGTCGGCCCGCCCGACCAGCGTTTCCAGGCTGTCAAGCACATGGATCCGGCCGGCATCGTACCCCGTCAGCACGGTCAGAGACGGACGGGCGCCGCCGTCTTCGAACGGGCCCCTCTTGTCCCAATCGACCTGAATCGTCAGGTCACCAGTGGTATCGTCGTTCGACCCAACCAAGACGCAGATCCATCTAGTCGAGGGTTGCTTTGGTTATGCTCGGCAAGAGAATTGCCGTGCGTTGCCGGGAAAAGTTAACATTAAGAGACGGTACTTCTTGCGTCCCGGGCATTTTTATAGTCATCCACATCCCGACTTGATAGAGTTCTAGTCGCTCATTCCCAACATGGGGTTAATTCATGACCAAGAAGTACGAGCACGGCATCACCATCAAGTGGGGTGCAGAACTGTACTACGTTCCCATGGAAGACTGGCAGAAGCAAACCGTTCCCGATGATCTGCGCTCAGAAGTGGCGCAGTTGATCGACCGGGGAACGATTCTGGCCTCGATTTCCCAGACCGGTGAGGGGATCGGCTCGGCCTGTTATCTGATCGACCTGAGCGCCATTCGGTCCGACGAATAGGGCGATGCCCGATCAGTCGAGCGATGGGGGCCGGGAACACCGGCCCCCTTCTGTTTACGGAGCCGCGTCAGGCTCCGGCGCGAAGGCAAACAAGGCCTATTGCGCCGGTACCCACAGGTTCCGCCCTCCCGCCGAGACCCTGGAAATCGTTGCGCCCCACATGGCCGCCATGGGGATCACGCGGGTCGCCAACATCACGGGGCTGGACCGGGTGGGGCTGCCGGTCGTGGCGGTCTATCGCCCCAACGCACGCTCGGTCGCCGTGTCCCAGGGCAAGGGCGTCGATCTGTCGGCCGCGAAAGCGTCCGGCGTGATGGAAGCGATCGAAAGCCACCACGCAGAACACCCCGACCTGCCGCTGCGCCTGGCCCCGGAGGCGGAGCTGCGGGCCGATGGACACGCGGTCGTGGATACCGGCCGCCTGCCGCGCCTGTCGGTCGGCCGGTACGATCCGTACAGGCCGATCCTGTGGTGTGACGCCGAAGACCTGATGGCCGAGGGCGCACCGCTATTGGTGCCCTTCGAGATGGTTCACACCAACTATACGCGCCCGCTGCCGGCCGGAAGCGGGAACTTCCAGATGAGCTCCAACGGGCTGGCCTCCGGCAACCATGCGATGGAGGCGATCGGCCACGGCCTGTGCGAGGTGATCGAGCGCGATGCCCTGGCGCTGTGGGCTTTGCGCGGCGGGACCGAGAGCGACCACGGCCGCCTGGACCTGGAAAGCGTCGACGACCCGACCGCGCGCGATCTGCTCGACCGGCTGGAGGCGGCGGGCCTGGCCGTCGGCGTCTGGGACATCACGACGGATGTCGGCCTGCCGGTCTTCGTCTGTGCACTGGCCGATCGGGAGACGAACGTCATGGGGCAGGTCTATTCCAGCCATGGGTCGGGCTGCCATGTGGCGCGGGAGATCGCCCTTGCCCGCGCGCTGACCGAGGCGGCGCAGACCCGCCTGACCTATATCGCCGGTACCCGGGACGACGCCCACCGAGAGCTGTTCGAGACCGCACGCAACCCGGACAGAGTGGCGGCGGTCTGGGCCCGCCTGGTCAGCCCTGCCACGGACACCCGTTCAAGCTACGGGGAAGTCCCCACATACGACACGCCCAGCTTTGAAGACGATGTTGCGCTGATCGTGGATCGGCTTGCGGCAGTAGGCATCTCCCAGGCCGCGGCGACCCTGTTTCCCAGCCGCATCGATGGGGTGACCTTCGTGCGTGTGATCGTGCCGGGTCTGGAAGGACTGCACGATGCGCCGGGCTATATCCGCGGCGACCGTGCCATGGCCATGGCCAGACACCTAGCTGAGATCGGGGAGGGCGGTGGGCCATGACGGCCATCGTCTTCGTAGGCCCGAGCCTCCCCGCCGGCGAGTGCCAGGCGATACTGCCCGGTGCAGCGGTCTACCCGCCGGTGTCGCAAGGCGATGTGACCCGTGCCGTCTTGGCCGGGGCGCGGATGATCGGCGTGATCGACGGGTACTTCGAGCGGGTTCCGGCGGTCTGGCACAAAGAGATCCTCTGGGCCATGACGCGGGGAACGCATGTGTTCGGGGCCGCCAGCATGGGGGCTTTGCGTGCTGCCGAACTGCACGTCTTCGGCATGGTTGGGATCGGGGAGGTCTTTGCCGCCTTCCGCGATGGCGTGCTGGAAGACGACGACGAGGTGACAGTCACGCATGGCCCGGCGGAGATCGGTTACCTGCCGACCTCGGTCGCCATGGTCGACATCCGCGCCACGCTGCGCGCCGCTCTCGATGCCGGCGTGACGACACGGGCAACGCACGACACCCTGATCGACATGGCCAAGCGGACCTATTACCCCGAGCGATCTTACGACGCCCTGCTGGCGGCCGCGCCCGCGTCCGGCCTTCCCGCCATGGAGATTGCCGCCCTCAGGGAGTGGCTGCCCAGCGGTCGCGTTGAGCGCAAGGCCACCGATGCCCGGGCCCTGCTGACCGCCATGGCCGCGCATCTGGACGCAGATCCGGGCCCGATGCGGACGGACTTTCACTTCCAGCCGACCGACGCCTGGGAACAGGTGCTCCGCCGCGACGGCCACCAGATCGCCGCTGCGCTGCCGGACGCCTTGCCGATGGAAGGGCTTATGGAGGAACTGCGGCTGCTGGGCGGCGACTATCACCGCGTCCTGTCCGTAGCCTTCGCGCGGGCGCTGGCCTTGCGTGAGGCGGAACGCCGCCAGGCACCGCTGGACCGGGCCGTGTTCCGCGACATGCTGCATGGCTTCTTCGCAGACCGCGGGCTGCGCGCGCCGGAAGAGATTCGGGCCTGGCTCGATGCCCAGCGCCTGGATGCCGACGGGCTGACGGCCCTGATCTCCAGGCAGACGCAAGTTCAGATCATCGAAACTCTGTTCCGCGACGAGATTCTCGCCCAGATCCCCGACGCGCTACGTGCTGCCGGTCTCTACGGCCGGCTCGCGGCCCGCGCTGAGGACAAGCGCCGCTTGCTGGCCGAGGCGGACCTGCTGAACCCCGGATCCGCCGACTGGGGGCAGGATGAGGAGGCGCTGGTCGCTTGGCACTTCACCGAACGGCGCGGCGAAGCGATGCCTCACGATCTGGAAGCGCACGCCCGTGCCCTGGGTCTGGCGAACCGCCATGCCTTCCTGCAGGCCCTGATGCGGGAATACCTCTACTGCCGGCGGCAGTAGGGCGATTCGAGTATGCCCGCGTCACCCTGAGCCCGTTCGCTCCCGCCATTCGGGTCGCCGACCGGCGGCCGATCTCTCGGTCAGCCCTTCAGGATGTGGGCGATGTAGTCCCCAATCGGGCTCGGCTCGAAACCCAGGATCTCCT
This sequence comes from Anaerolineae bacterium, assembly GCA_028285185.1. Lineage (GTDB taxonomy): Bacteria > Pseudomonadota > Alphaproteobacteria > DSM-16000 > Inquilinaceae > JACKIG01. The sequence continues at coordinate 17,764 of JANQQD010000078.1, forward strand.
TCGCCTCGGCATTGTCGATGGCGCAGCCGTGGCGGGCGCAGATCAGCATCAAAGCCCCGAAGGATCGGGTGAGGGGATCCTCGCTGGCCAGCATCCCTTCGAGATCGCCGTGGGGCACCACCTCGCGCTCGAAGTCCTGCCCAGTCGCCTGCTCGAACCGGGCGATCACCTCGGCAAGGGAGAGAGCGTCCGGCCCGCCAAGGGGGATGATGCGGTTCTCCGCCTTGGGGTTGTCGACAGCGGCCATGACGGCCTTGGCCACGTCGAACAGGGAAATCCAGCTGATCTCACCCGTGCCGTGGCCGAACATCCGCGCTTTGGCGTTATGGGGCTCGAAGCCGAGTGCCGCGCTCAGCCAGACCTCGCGGAAATGGGTGGGGTGCAGAATGGTGTAGGGCACGCCGCTGGCGACGATCGCCGCCTCCACCGCGCGCTTGGCGTCCTGCAGGGGGAAGGCGCTCTCGTCGGGCGGGAAAGAGACGAAGATGAACCGGGCGACGCCGGCCGTCTTCGCGGCTTCCAAGAGGCTGAGCTGCCCCTGGCGGTCAACGGTCTCGATATCGTCGCCATCGGCGCGCGAGAGAGTCGACGATGCGGTGGAGACCACCGTATCGATGCCGGCGCAGGCCGCGGCCAGAGACTCAGGGTGCTTCATGTCTCCGAACACGGTTTCCACGCCCGCGGCCTTCAAGGCGTCCACCTTGTCCGGCGCGCTGCTGGACCGCACCAGGGCCCGCACGGCCCGGCCAGCCGCCGTCAGCTCTTTGCAGATCTCGCCGCCGAGAATTCCCGTCGCTCCGACAACCAAGTCCACCATAACTCTCCCGCTCCGTTGCCCATCTGCATTAAACCGAGAAGCGTTCCGCCATTCTAGAGATACCCTAATGCCCGCGCGTGGCTGACGGCAGTGACCACGGCTGCTTGTGCCGCGGCTGCGGTCTCCGCCCCGATAACCTGGCCTAGGGCATCGTGAATCGGGTCCGGCAGGTGGATCTGCGGCGGATTGCGAAGCAGACGGACAATGGCCAAGGTTTCCGTCTCGGGTTCGCGATCGCTCGACAGGACGAGAGCCACGAGCCCGGCCGTCCACTGGAAGGGATAGGGGAACGACAGGCGCTTCCAGGTGGCCAGCGCCTCCCGGCTCAAATGGGCCGCCGTTTCGGTGTCGCCCGACCGCCAGGCGACCCAGCTCTGGGCGGCCTGGGCGACACCCAGATAATCGTCCATGCCGCGCTGCCTGGCGATGGCGCCCAGGTTGGCCGCGATCTTGGCCGTTTCCTCCACGTCGGCCTTTCGCCGGTGCAGGATGGCGAGATAGGCCATGGAGCGGGTTTCACCGGCGGCGTCGCCGATCCTGCGGCAGGCTTGCGAGGCTTCGAACAGCTCCGCCTCCGCCTCGTCCAGAACGCCGGCGAACAGAAGGGCAAAGCCCAGGATGAAGTGGGCAAAGGCGATCTCTGCGGCGGAGTCGGAGTCGATAGCGGCCTGCAGCATCTGGCGCGCGAAGGAAAGTGTCTCGGGCGGGACGCGATAGCGATGGCGGCGGTGGTTCCGGTTCACCAGGGCCATGAAATAGTGATAGCGGTGCGTCGCCAGCCCGCCATCCGCAACGAATGGGCGGACGGTTTCCAGCTCTGCATCGATCTCTTCCGGACGGTTGAGCCAGTAATAGACCCAGGCCCGGTTGAGGAAGATCTGGACCCATTCGTCGCGAGCCCCTCCAGACAGTGCATAGCGGCTCCCTAGGGCATCTTCCGCCTGGCCGTAAGCCTGAAGGGCCCCGTCGTGGTCATGCTCGATTTCGAACGTCTTGCCGCATTTGCGGTGCAGGCGGGCCACGGCCTCCGCATCCGATTGCGAGTCCGCTATGGCCCGGTCGAAGGCTGTGCGGGCTTCGGCATGGCGGTTGCGCAGGGCCAGGACATCCCCGTGATGCTCGTTGAGCGTTAGTGCCTCACGCTGCCAGTCTTCTGTGTTGTCTTCATCGGCCCGCAGAGCGGCCACTTCCCGCAGGGCCGCCGCATAGAGGGCTATGGCTTCGGCCACGGAATGGAACTGCCGCGCCCGGTCCGCTGCGGTCCGCAGATGCCGCACGGCCTTATCCGCCTTTCCGGCCAGGGCCCAATGCCGCCCAACGGCGGCATGGCTGTCCTCGCGGGCCGCGCCGTCCGTGTGAACGGCCTCGAATGCTTCGGCCAGTCGGTGGTGCGAGGTCTGGCGGATATCCTTGGGCAAGGCGGCTTCGGCAATCTCGGCGATCTTGTCGTGCACGAAGCGGTAATTCTCGCCCTCCGCCGGTTCGATGATCTGGCGGGACACAAGCTCGTCCGCGATGTCCAGCATGTCATCGTCCGACAGGCCCACCACGTGCCGCAGGACGCGGATGTCGAGGGCACGGCCCATCAGCGCCGCGATATCGACCAGCCGCCGCTCTTCCGCCCCCAGCTTGCCGAGGCGCATTTCGATAAGCTGCCGCAGCGAGCCCGGCAGCGGCAGTGTGCGATAGTCGGCGGCCCTGCCGGTGCTGTCCGACGGCACCGACCATCGCCCGAGGCGGTCGCGGGTCAGCACCCGTTCCGTCACCGCGACGCGGATGTACTCGGCAATGAAGAACGGGTTCCCGTTGCCGCGATCTGCCAGAAAGGAGACGAATCCTTCCGGTGGTGTCCGGTTGGCGAGCATGCCGCGCGTCATGTCGCCCACTTCGCCCGCGGTCATACGCTGCAATGTCGGCGCCTCGGCTTTCGGATCGGCGCACAGGGCATCCAGCGCCTCAGTCCGCTCCTCAGACCGGAAGGTCCCGAACAGAAGCATCGGCAAGCCGGGCAGGGCTTCTTCAAGCAGGTGCTTGATGAAGCCCAGCGACAGGTCATCAGCCCATTGCAGGTCATCCGTGACCAGCATGAGGCTGCGGCGGCCTTCCAGATACGCGGCTAGGCTGCCGGCCAGAGCGCGGAACAGCCGGTCCCGCGCCGCCGCACTGGGCAAGGGGGGAGGGGGCGGAAGCTCCGCCACGCCGGGAAGCGTCTTCAGGACCGGGAAGTAAGCTGCCAGGACGGCGATATGGTTGCCGAACAGCCGGGTCCGCTCCTCCGCGCCCCC